>SLDI01000155.1:0-7612 GCA_007125385.1 Phycisphaeraceae bacterium
GTGGCGGTAGCGGGGGCGGGGGGCGTGAGCGCGTGGTGGTCTCGACGCACACGATCGCGCTCCAGGAGCAGATCGTCCAGCGCGACGTGCCCTTGCTCCAGGCGGTGCTCGGCGAGGAGTTCTCCGCCGTGCTCGTCAAGGGCCGGGGCAATTACCTCTCCCTGCGCCGGCTTCAGCAGGCGTCGGGCAGGCAGAGCGAGCTGTTCGGCAACCCGGATCTCATCCGCGCCCTGCACGGCGTCGAGGACTGGGCCTACGACACGACCGACGGCTCGCTGGCGACGCTGCCGCAGCTCGGCCCCGGGCAGTGGGGCGTCTGGGAGAAGGTCCAGTCCGACGCGGGCAACTGCATGGGCCGACGCTGCCCGCTCTATGACAAGTGCTTCTATCAGCAGGCCCGCCGGCGGATGGAGAACGCCGACCTGCTGATCGTCAACCACGCGCTCTTCTTCGCCGACCTCGCCCTGCGCGCCGAGGGCGTCGGCCTGCTCCCACCCTACGACCACGTCATCCTCGACGAGGCGCACATGGTCGAGGACGTTGCCAGCACGCACTTCGGCCTGAGCGTCAGCGAAGCGCAGGTGCGCTTCCTGCTCAACGCCCTGCTCAACACCCGCACGGGGCGCGGCTTTCTCGCGTCGATGAAGCCCAGCGCCGTCACCGAGCCGATCATCGCCGCCGCCACAGAGCATGTCGCGGCCGTGGAGATGGCGGCCGGCGACTTCTTCGACGCCCTCGTCCGCTACCAGCAGACCAGCGGGCGGAGCAACGGCCGACTGATGGACCCGCACATCGTTGACAACACGCTCGCCCAGCCGTTGCAGGATCTGGCGGCGACGCTGGGGCGGTTGCGCGACAAGGCCGAGCATGAGCCGGACAAATACGAGCTGGCCAGCTACATCGGCCGCTGCCGCTCGCTCGCCGCGACGCTCACCGCCCTGCTGGAGCAATCGGAAGCGGAGCACGTCTACTGGCTGGACGTCTCGACGCGCGGGCGCAACCGTCGCGTGGAGCTGGCGAGCTCGCCCATCGACGTCGGCCCGACGCTGCGCCAGCGCCTGTTCGACGCCGAGCGCCCCAAAAGCCGCGGCCGCGTCGGCGTCGTCATGACCTCCGCCACGCTCTGCACCGCCCAGGGCGACCGCGGACCCTCGGCTCAAAACAGCACGGAGAAAGACGGCTTCGATCACATCCGCGAGCGCCTCGGCTGCGAGGACGCCACCGGGCTCGTGCTCGGCTCACCGTTCGATTACGCAAGCCAGGCCGAGCTCGTCGTCGACCGCGCCATCGCCCCGCCCAACGATAAACGATTCCTCGACCAGCTCGGCCCCGCCATCCTGCGCCAGCTCGACGAGACCGACGGCGGGGCGTTCGTGCTCTTCACCAGCTACGACATGCTTCGCCGCTGCGCCGAGCTGCTGCGCACGCCGCTGCGCGAGCGCGGCATGCCCATGCTCGTCCAGGGCGACGGCACGCAGCGCTCGACACTGCTCGAGCACTTCCGCGGCGACCATCGCAGCGTGCTGCTGGGCACCGACAGCTTCTGGCAGGGCGTGGACGTGCCCGGCGAAGCGCTGCGCAACGTCATCATCACCCGCCTGCCCTTCGCCGTGCCCGACCGCCCGCTCATCGAAGCCCGCATGGAGCGCATCGAGGCCCGCGGGGGCAAGCCCTTCTTCGACTACTCCCTGCCCGAGGCGATCCTCAAGTTCAAGCAGGGCTTCGGCCGGCTGATCCGCTCGCGCGCCGATCGCGGCCGCGTCGTCGTGCTCGACAGCCGGATCGTGAGCAAGCCCTACGGCCGGCGGTTCGTCAACGCCCTGCCCGCGGTGCCCGTACGCGAGCTGGCGGTGATCGACCTTTGATGGCGGTCCATCACCGCCACCTGCGTTCGATCGCCTTCAAACCATTCGTCGCGGATGGGGTGCCACTGACAAGCGGAGGTGTGGCGGGGGCGGAGCTTGTCAGTGCGGATCGGCGTCATGGCCCCGCCACGCCGACAGGCACTGACAAGGCCGAGGACGGCCTTGTCAGTGGCACCCAACGCCGTGAACGATTCGGCGACGGCGAACGCCCACCCTGGAAAGGCGATCATTGCCCCTGCTGGGCGTTCGTCGGGGTCTGCTGCTCGTGGTCGTCCCGGGCGCCCAGGGCGTTGTGGACCTCTTCGATGAGCTGGTCCACCTTGAAGGGCTTGAAGAGCACGGCCGTGTGCCCCTCCTGGCTGGCGCGGACGATCGAGTGGTGCGGGTCGTAGCCGAAGCCGGTCATCAACACCACGGGTGGCTTGGGCGTCTGGCGCTGGGCGGCGGCGAAGATCTCGTAGCCATTGCGGTACGGCATCTTGATGTCACTGATGACCAGGTCGAACGGCTCCTGATCCAGGTAGGTCACCGCCTCGTAGCCGTCCTTGACCAGTTGCACCTGCGCCCCGTGCTTGCGCAGCACGTCGCCGATGGTCTGGCGGATGTTGGGCTCGTCGTCGGCCACGAGCACGCGCTTGCAGTCCAGCAGCGGGTCGTGCTCCTCCGGCTGGGCCTGGTCCTTGCCCAGGATCGTCTTGGGCCCGGCGGCGACATCGCGGATCGCGTGGCGCACGGCATCGACCCCGTCGACGATGCGGTTGAGCTTGTGCCGCATCGCGTTGTCGCCGATGTACTGCTCCATGAGCGTCTCGGCGTCCGTGACAATGTCGTTCAGCGGCTGGGCCATCTCCTGGACCACCGAGTCGGTGATCTGCCCGCTGGTGGTGTAGCGCTCGACCACCAGCAGGTCCAGGATGTTCAGCGCCAGCGCGACGTATCGGCCGAAGATCTCGGCGAACTGGCGGTCGTCCTCGTTGAAGGCCCCGATCTGCTCGGACTCGATGTTGTAGACGCCGACGACTTCGTCGAAGAGCATCAGCGGCACGGTCAGCGAGCTCTTGGAGTGCTGCAGGCCCAGCACGTAGCGCGGGTCTTTTTCGGTGTCGTGGCAGATGTAGCTGCGCCCGGTGGCCGCGACGTAGCCGCTGATCCCGTTGCCCTCGGGCTGGGCGTAGAGGTCGATCTCCAGCGCCTCGGGGGGCAGGCCCTCGGCGATGACCACCTCCAGGCGGTTGGTCCGCTTGTCGAACAGGCGGATGGCGAAGTGGTCGAAGTGCATCAGGTCCTTGGAGTAGCGGATGATCTTGTCCTGCAGGAGCCTGAGGCGTTCGCTGGGCGAGAGCTTGGCCACCGCGTCGCCCTCGATGCGGGCAAGCTCGCGGCCGGCGGCGTCGATGGCGTCGATCTTCGTCTGCAGCCGCTTGCCGCTGGTCGCGTCCCACACGACGCCGACGACCTGCTGGATCTTCTGGTCGTCGTCGACCACCGGCGAGCAGATCAGCTCGTAGTAGTGATCCTCGACCTGGAAGGTGAACTTCTTGGATCGGGCGCGGGTGTTGCCGCTGCGGATCGGGCTGGTCTGGGCGCTGAAGATCGACTGGGCCTGGACGCAGATGCGCCGGACGTTCTCCATGACCGCCGGCGTAAACGTGCGCATGCGCTGGTTGGACCAGGAGCATCGGCCGTCGGCGTCGACGATGCACACGCCCTCGCCGATGGTGTTGAGGATCAGGCTGGACTTGCCCCCGACCAGCCCCCGCTCCAGGGGCAGGAAATCCCCGACGTCGGCGAACACGGCGTGGTACTGCTCGGTGCGCAGCGCCGCCAGGGCCTGCTCGTGGCTGTCGAAGGTGTCGACTTCGAAGCGATCGGCCAGGAGCTTGGCGACATCGCTGTGCCGGGCGACGTTACCGGCGAACACAAGTACGCGTGGCTTGCTCTGGGCCATGGCTGCTCATAAGCGCGGGAGCTCGCGCCGGCTCCGCCAGCCGGCGGGGGGTACCCATAACATCGGCGATGGCCGACGCCCGCATGATTCTACGACATGACGGCGCCAGCGTTCAGGGGGGCTCGGGCCCTTGACGCCCGTCCTGAGCGAGTCCGCGAGCCAAGGGCGGGATGTCCGGGAAGCGCCCCGCCATCTGGTGCGCACGAATCGGACCCTCGCCTCAGAAATCCCGCCCTTCGCTTCGCTCAGGACGGGCGTTAAACGGGCGGTCACGGCCAGCAGGAAGCGAGAAGCCGCCCCTTTCAGAACCGCCGCGTCAGCACGGCGTCGGCCATGTCGAGCATCAGGGAGCGGGCGGGCGTGTCCGGCAGGTGCGCCAGCAGCCCCGCCTTGGCCTCGTCGACGAGCTCGGCGGCGCGGCGGCGGGCGGTGTCCACCGCCCCGGTCGCCAGCAGACGGTCACGCAGCAGCTCGGCCGCATCCACCGGGCCCCCGCGGCCGTTGCCGCTGGCCAGCAGCGCCAGCGCCTCGTCGCGGGCCGGGGCCTGCGCCTCGGTCAGGAAGCGGATCACCGGCAGCGTCAGCTTGCCCTTCTCCAGGTCGCGCCCCAGCGTCTTGCCCACCGCCTGCTCGTCGCCCGTCAGGTCCAGCAGGTCGTCGACGATCTGAAAGGCGATGCCCAGCTTCTCGCCGTAGTCGTGGCAGGCGGCCTCGGCGGCGGGCGAGGCGCCGTTGAGGCTGGCGGCGACGCGGCAGCAGATGCCGCAGAGGCTGGCCGTCTTGCGGCGGATGATCTCGAAATAGGTCGCCTCGTCCAGGGCCCAGTTGTTGCGGTTGGCCAGTTGCAGCAGCTCGCCTTCGCAGACCGTGTTGGTCGCCTCGGCGATGGCGCTGGAGATTGTCGGCCGGCCCAGGCTCGAGCACAGGTGGTAGGCGTGGCTGATGAGGTAGTCGCCGAGCATGACGGCCGCCTCGTTGCCGGCCAGGTGGTTGATGGTGGCGCCGCGGCGGCGCATCTCGGCCTCGTCGAGGATGTCGTCGTGCACCAGCGTCGCCATGTGCACCATCTCGAAGACCGTGGCGACAACGCGGTGGGCCTCGGCGACGGCCAGGCGCGAGGCCGGGTCGGTCGCCATCGCGGTCACGAGCACGAGGGTGGGGCGGAGCATCTTGCCGCGGTAGCGCTCGACGTGGGTCACCAGCTCATTGACGCACTCCAGGTCCGAGATGAGCTGGCGCGCGAAGCGGTCCTGGACCTCGGCCAACTCCTCGGCCAGCCGCTGGTGGATTCTGCCTTGGCGCTGGGCCAGCACGAGCATGAAGGGCACCTCGGGGGCTTGCGGAGCATGGATTGTACCGGCCCGGGCCGGTTCGTGCCGGGTGATTTGCCGACCGGGGCCGGCGACCCATCAACCCGCCCCGGGCGTAGCACGATAAGATAATCGGTGTTGTCGCGCCGGCTCGGGGCGCGAACAATAGGCCTTGACAGCCGCGAGCCGCGCCTCTACGGTCCCGGCTCACCTCCCGCGAGACAGCGGCCGGTCGCGCGGACCCGGAACCCTGATGGCAGAGACGATCCAATCCAGCCTGGACTCGGCCCTGGGTCGACTCGTGGTCGAAAAGGGCCTCGCCACCGCCGAGGAGGTGCAGCGCTGCCTCCAGATGCAGCGCCGCGCCAGCGGCGAGTCCGACCCCAACCAGGCCTCGCTGGCCGAGGTCCTGATCGCCGAGGGCGTGGTCACCCGACGCCAGGTCGAACGCCTGCGCCCCGACATCGACACGCAGAAGACCGAGCAGCAGATCCCCGGCTACGCGATCGTGCAGAAGCTCGGCTCCGGGGCCATGGCCACCGTCTACAAGGCCAAGCAGCTCAGCCTCGACCGCTGGGTGGCGATCAAGATCCTGCCCCGCAAGCACACCAACAACCCGCAGTTCGTCGACCGCTTCTACGCCGAGGGCAAGGCCGCCGCCAAGCTCAACCACCCCCACATCGTCCAGGCCATCGACGTGGGCAAGGCCGGCGAGTTCCACTACTTCGTCATGGAGTACGTCGAAGGCCGCACCGCCTTTGACGACATCACGGAGAAGGGCCCCTACCCGGAGAAGGAAGCGCTGCGCATCGCCATCCAGATCACCATGGCGCTGGCCCACGCCCACGAGCAGGGCTTCATCCACCGCGACGTCAAGCCCAAGAACATCATGATCACGCGCGAGGGTTCCGCCAAGCTCGCGGACATGGGCCTGGCCCGGGCGGTGTCCGACCGCGAGGCCGCCGAGGCCGAGCAGGGCAAGGCCTTCGGCACCCCCTACTACATCTCGCCCGAGCAGATCCGCGGTGAGGTGCACGTCGACGCCCGGGCGGACATCTACAGCCTCGGCGCGACGCTCTACCACATGCTCACCGGGCAGGTGCCCTTCGAGGGAGCCAACCCCTCGGCGGTGATGCACAAGCACCTCCGGGCCGAGCTCGTCCCGCCGGACCACATCAACCCGGCGCTGTCCACGGGCATCTCGGAGATCGTGGAGGTGTGCATGGCCAAGGATCCGGATCAGCGCTACGCCACGGCCAACGACCTGGTCGCGGATCTGGAGGCGGTGTTCAAGGGCGAGCCGCCCATGCAGGCACGGAAGATGTTCGACCTCTCCTCGCTGGCGGCGCTGGAGCAGGTGGAGACGGCCGGCGGCGGCGAGACACAGATGATGCGCGTCATCGAGCAGCCGCTGACCAGTCGGCCGCTGTTCTGGCTGGCCCTGGCGGGCTGGGGCGCCGCCACCGGCCTGCTCGTGGCGATGCTGGTCACGGGCGGGTGAGCCCGGGCCATCCTCGATCGCGGCAAAATCGACACCCGCAACTCGGAGGCAACGCCCCGGCACGGGCGGACAAGCCGCCAGTGGCACCCGTGCTCCGACAGAACCTGGACGGCCGACGATGCCAACGGATGCCGCTGAACCGGAATCGTTGAGCCTGACCGCCGCGACCGCCGCGGACACCACGGCCCTTGCCGCCACGCTGGCGACGCTGCTGCGGCCGGGCGACCTGGTCGGCCTGACCGGCGAGCTCGGGGCGGGCAAGACCCACTTCGTCCGCGGCTTGGCCCGGGGCCTGGGCCTGGACCCCCGCCAGGTCTCCAGCCCCACCTTCGTCCTCCTGCACGAGTACGCCACCCCCGTCCCCTCCACGCCCGGCCCCAGCCCCACCGCCCTGCTGCACCTGGACCTGTACCGCCTCGGCGCGGCCGAGGAGCTCGATACGCTCGGCTGGGGCGACGCCGGCGCCGAGCTGCGCGAAGAGGCCGTCGTGGCCGTGGAGTGGGCCGACCGCTTCCCCGAGGCCATGGGCGACGACTGGCTCGAGATCGAGCTGGCCCACAGCCCCGACCAGGGCCGGACGATCACGCTCACGCCACACGGCTCATGGACCCGGCGAATGGCGGCGGTGCGGCAGCGGGTGCCCGGCTCGGGGATCGGCAGCGACAGCGCCGCGAATCGCGCGGGGGCTGACCCGCACCGCCACCAGCCGTAGAATTGACCTTATGACGGACGAGCACGCCAGCAACGGTAACGCCGGGCCGGCGCCCTGCCCGATCTGCGGCCGATCGCTCGCCAGCGCCGAGGCCGACCCCGCCGCGGCGCCCTTCTGCTCGCAGCGCTGCCGACAGATCGACCTGGGCAACTGGCTGGGCGAGCAGTACACCATCTCACGCCCCATCGAGCAGGCGGACCTGGAGGAGGACGACTGAGAGGGGGGGCGGGGTTTGGGGTTTGGGATTGGGGTGACCGGTGTTAACGCCCGTCCTGA
>SLDI01000142.1:0-7584 GCA_007125385.1 Phycisphaeraceae bacterium
AACAGCGCGAGGCCATCGGTGCAGTGGATTTCGTGTTGGCCGCCGGAGATATTGCGTTTAGTGGGCAAGCGATCGAGTACAGCCTTGCAGAGCAGTTTCTGGATGAGGTCGCCCGAGCCGCTGAAGTGGATCGCGAACGGATTTTTCTCGTGCCGGGCAACCACGATGTCGATCGTCGCCGACAGCGGCTCGCTCTGCGTGGTGGCCGCCAATTGCGGAACCAGAGCGAGGTCGATTCGATTCTAGGGGAGCGCGACGAAGTGAATACGCTGCTTCAGCGTCAACACGAATACTACCAGTTTCAGGACCGCTATCTGGCGCAGCAGGCGAGAGAGGGGACGTCGGATGGCCTTGCCTATGTGGCGAGGCTCGAAATTGAAAGCCTTCGTCTTGCGATCGTCGGATTCAACACGGCGTGGCTCGCAGACGGCGGACTCGAAGATCACGGGAACCTCCTCATCGGTGAGCGTCAAGTCATGGAGGCGATTCGTATCGCCCGGGAAGGGCACCCACACATAGTCATCGGGGTGGGCCATCACCCCTTTCAGCTACTCGCCGAGTTCGATCGGCGCTGTGTTCAAAGACGCATTGAGGAAGCGTGCGACTTTTATCATTGCGGGCACCTACATGATCCAGAGGCACGCATCACGGGAGGATCTGCTCCACGATGCTTGATATCTGCGGCGGGGGCTACATTCGAATCACGGCAATCACACAACGCGTTCGCGATTCTGCGTTTGGATGTAACTAGCGCAACCCGCATCGTCAGAACGATCACATTTAATCCGAGTGAGGGACGGTTCTTGAACCAGTCCGAGCATAAAGTCACGCTGTCGATCACTACCCGCCCCTCGTGCACCCTCGATGCACTCGGCAATGCGATTGCGGGGCTGGACGAGGGGCTTGCACCCTACGCCTTTTTCATGGCTGCCCTACTCGTTGGGGCCCAGGGTGAAGTCCCAATGGCCAAAGACCAATCGCACGTGTTCGTGGCCCCCGCAATATTGCATGATTTGGATCAGAACACAGATCCGCTGGCTGCCGCAACCTTATCGTTCATTGCGCTAAGCAACCCGCTAAGACTATTCGGACAGGATATGCCTGTCGCCATATTCGTGTCGCGCTACAAGCCTGTGATTGTTAAATATGCCAACGTGTTGCGCACTTATTGCAATGCAGATGTGGCTCTCCGCGATGCGCTGGTGGAGCGCGACGGCAACGCACGACGTCTAGCCAACGTCGAACCCTTACGGCCATTGGCTCATACGATCGAGTTACTGGCAACTTTAGAAGCTGAGGAAGACTGGGAGTCACTTCGGCAGCATGCCGAGCGTCATCTCGACTCACCGGAGAAGCAGGTGGCGCTTCAGGCCCGGCGCAAATTGGGCGCGTGCTTGGCCCGGTCGGCTGATGATGCGGATCGCCAGCGTGCGGTTACACTCTACGGTGAGCTGGCCCAGGAGGACGATCCCGAGTCCAGCGATTTAGCAGCATATGCTTCTTTACTCGTTTCCCTCGGCGCCTATGACGACGCGAAGCCGGTAATTTTGGGTGCGCTCGCTCGCTTTCCTCAGTCTGCGGACGGGTTCCTCACCATTGGACACGACGTGGTCGAGGCCACGGGGGATCGGGAGTTCCGCGACCGCCTGAGGTTCGCACATCGGGGAAGGAGAACGACGTGACTGAAGACTCATCCTTCGAGATGGGGGTCAAGGTCGATAGCGTCCTAAAGGCGCTGTCCGAGCAGATCTACGAAACTCACCTGGCGTTCATCCGAGAGAACGTGCAGAACGCCGTGGACGCGATAAGAATTCGGGCCCACCGTGAAGGGAACGACCCCAGCGACGACCGATATCGAGTTGAGGTGAATGTCGAAGGCCGAAAGCTGTCGGTCCGCGATAACGGCATTGGCATGTCGTCCGCAGACCTTGAGAAGTATTTCTGGACGATTGGTGCCAGCGGAAAGCGCACCCCGGAGGCGTCCCAGGCAGGCTGCGTGGGCATGTTCGGTATCGGGGGGTTTGCGAACTTCGGCGTGTGTGACCGGATTGAGGTGATCTCACAGCCAGCCGATGCCGACCACGGCACGTTCACGTCGCTGTCGCGGGACGAGATTGAGCGCGCAGGCACTAGACTCCCATCCGTCACGAGTAGCGCGTCCACAGCCGCGGCACCGCGCGGCACGCTCGTCGTCGGATATCTGCGGGAGGATCCACACGTCGAAGAGTTACGCAATTATCTTCGTGACTTTGTGCGGTTCGTGCCGATCCGTGTGACCTTCAACGGTGAGAGGCTGTCACAGCAGCGGCTATCGGAACTTGACGATCGTGAGAATGTCACCGCGATTGGCGCCGGTGGAGAAACGTGGGCCGACGGCAATCTGTTGGTCAAGGGGCGTCTGCACGAGGACAAGGGGCATACTCTCATCGTGCGGATAACCGGCCTCCAGCTGGACGGCGAACCGGTTGATCTGACTGGGCAACTCCGATTTGAAAATGGCGTAATTGATGTCTTCAAGCGCGGCTTCAAGCTTTGCGCCACTCAAATTGGGACAACCATCGGTGTTTCGGGGCGTCTTGATTGCGATCGTTTCGTGCCCACGGCAGGGCGCGATTCGCTTGACGCTGCCACAACGAGCCTCCTTGGCCGCATCGTTGCCCTGCTGGAACGCGTAGCGGTGGAGATCGTGCTACAGTCGCCGGAGCGGATCGCCCAGCACACTCGCGTGTTTCGTTACGTCATGAAGCACGGTATGGTGGACAGGATGGACCATGTCCACGTCCGACTGGCAGACGCGACCGAGAGCGCACTCGGCAGCATACGTCGGCGTGCAAGCGAAGGGGGGATCGGCATCTACTTCGGGACCAGCCAAAAGCAGGCCCTCAACCAGATCATGCAGGCGCGCGGTCATATCGTGGTACTGTTGTCCGCGGACAGGTACCGACGCCAGGCGGAGGAATCGTATCTGCGCAAATATTGTGGAGCTCAGCCGTTCGACGGGATGATCGACTGTGCTGAATATTATGAAAACCTAAGCAGATTCGAAAGGATCTTCCTTAGCGAATTGGAGAACGCCGTCGCCAAGTCGTATGAAGTTCAAGACTTTCGTATTGTTCCGGGACGATTGACCGAGGATATTCCCGTGTTTGTGAAGGAACGGGGCGGTGGACACCCACTCGACATATTCGTGGACGTGCGGCACTCGGAGGTCACAAAGCTTGAAGCACTGGGGTACAGCCAACTGCTTTACTCGCTTATTGGCTCGTTTTGTCGCGAGTATCTTGGTCCTTCCCTAAAGAAGTGGAGTCCGCGTTTCTTTGGCGACGGCGCCATGAACTTGGAACTGATCGCAAAGCGACGATCAGAGCTGTGGATATTGCTCAAGGATGACATCGGCACTGTGCGGAAGGGTGGGCAACGCCAGGTGGTAAGCCGCTCGGACGTTGAGGTCGTCAACGTGCGCGCCGGCCACGCCGAGGCGCACAACCTACCTGGGAGAAAGCCCCGCATCCTCAACATCGTTGATGATGCGGGGCAGATGGAGGTTGCCGGCTACTACATTCGGCTCCCGGAGCGCTCGTTTGAGGCATACGGCGACTTGTTGCCGGAGTGCGAATATCGAGGGGTCGTGTGGGCCGGTAACAAGATCATGTTTGTGGTGTCAGATGCAGTCAGCGCATCATTTCAGTACGAGATTCGCCTTGACGAACTCGTCACGGTTTCGACCGACGGCACAATGCGAGCAGAGGGCGCATTGCCGTTCGACCGACCGTTTCAGCAGATGTACGGCGGCGCCTACTTTCCGATACCTGCGGCGCTTGAGCCATTCTTGGTGCCGAAAGGAGATGAGGAGATTCGATTGGAGCTGCATTGTGACTGGATCGACATGCGCACGGCAAAGCACTGGGTCGCGGGCGCCGAGGTCAGTGGATGAAGTTCTTACCGTGTAAGGCTACGACATGGATGAGGTAGACCACCCCGCGCTTTCCGCCACCCGTCCCCTCTTCGTGGACAACCGCGACGGCAACACCATGGCCCGCGCGCTGCGGGACCACCTCGCCGCGCTGGGCCAGGAGCAGGCCCTGCCGTTCGGCCTGGACATCGCCACGGCGTTCTTCAACGTGCCGGGGTTCAACCTGCTGGCGGATGGGCTGGAGCACGTGGGGGCGGTGCGGCTGCTGCTGGGCGCCGAGCCGATGCCCGAGGCGGCGCAGCGGGTGCGTCGGCCGGGCGATCCGCCGGAGCCGACGTTTACGCGGCAGCGCGTGGCGGAGGCACTGGACCAGCTCGACAGCGGGCTCAAGCATGACCGCGACCTGCTGCCGTTCGACCGCGATACCGACGCGGCGATCCGCCGGCTGCTGACGATGCTGCACGCCGGCAAGATTCAGGTGCGGCGGGTCACCAGTCGCTACCTGCACGCCAAGGCGTACATCTTTCGCCTGGCCGGCGGGGGGACGGTGGTCGGGTCGAGCAACATGACCTACAGCGGGCTACGCAACAGCCTGGAGCTGAACCTGGGCCATTACGACGATCCGGTGGTGGGGAAGGTGGAGGGGTGGTTTGACGAGTTGTGGGAGGAGGCCGAGCCGTACGACCTGGCGGGGCTGTATGACCGGCTGATGGCGGAGTATGAGCCGTACCTGATCTACCTGCGCATCCTGTGGGAGCTGTACGGCGACGAGTTGGAGCAGGAGGAGGAGGCGGACGAGGGCGACGGGCTGAAGCTGCTGCAGTTCCAGCAGCACGGGGTCTGGCGGGCGCTGCGGATCATGCGCAAGTGTGGCGGGGCGCTGATCGCCGACGGTGTGGGCCTGGGCAAAACGTACACGTCGGGCGAGATCATCCGGCTGTATCGACGGAATCGCCAGCGCGTACTGCTGATCTGCCCCGCGGCGCTGCGCGACAGCACGTGGGACCGGTTCCGGTGGGATCACGACCTGCAGGGCGTCGAGTGCGTCAGCTACGAGCAGCTTGCTCGGGAGACGCAGCTTGGTGGCGATGGCCACAACCTGCGCTACCCGATCGAGGACTACCAACTCATCGTCATCGACGAGGCCCACGCGTACCGCAACCCCGACTCGCCCGGGCGGGCGCAGGTGCTTCGCCGGCTGCTGATGGGCCCGCGGCGCGACGTGCTCATGCTCTCGGCCACGCCGGTGAACAACTCGCTGTGGGACCTGTACCACCTGCTGCGATATTTTGTGAAGCAGGACGCGCTGTTCGCGGACCAGGGCGTGCTGTCGCTGCGCGAGCGATTCGAGGAGGCGGAGCGCGAGGATCCGTTCAGCCTGAGCCCGGACCTGCTCTATCCGATCATCGACGCGACGACGGTCAAGCGCACGCGCAAGTTCGTCCGCAAGCACTACGAGAACGACCTGATCGAGACGGAGGACGGGCGGCGCGTACCGATCCGCTTTCCGAAGCCACACGCCCTGACGGTCACCTATGACCTGGACACCACGCTCCCGGGTTTTCTGGAGGACTTGGAGGCGGCGCTGATGCCGGCGGCGGGTCAGCCGCGGCTGACGATGGCCCGCTATACCCCCGACGGTTACCTGCTGGGCGAGGGGACGGGCCAGGGCAACCCCGCCATCGTGGGGCTGCTCCGCTCCGGCCTGCTCAAGCGGTTCGAGTCGTCCGTACACGCGTTTGCCACGACGGCCCGGCGGATGGTGGACCAGCACGACCTGTTCCTGCGCGCCCTGGACGAGGGCAAGGTGATCCGCAAGGAGTTGATGCACGAGATCGCCGACATGGACGACGAGGAGGCGATCGAGGAACTGCTCAACCAACCCGGGCTCACGGAGCCGGCCGAGCAGTATGACGTCGAGGCGCTGCGGCGGGACGTGGAGGCGGACCGCGACGCGCTGGAGACGATGCACGACCAGGCGGCGGCGGTTGACCCCGACGACGATCCGAAGCTGGCGGCGCTGGTCGAGGAGCTGGCGCAGATCGCCGAGCAGGCCGAGAAGGAGGCCGCCGACGAGGAGGACGCCCGGCAGAAGCGGAAGGTAATCATCTTCTCCTTCTACGGCGACAGCGTGAATTGGGTGTACCAGTACCTTGATCGGGCGCTGGAGCGGGACCGTCGCCTGCGCGCCTACGCGGGGCGGATGGCCGTGGTGACGGGCGCGGACTCGTACGAGGAAGTGCGGCGCGACGATGCGGTCTTCGGCTTCGCCCCACGGTCGGCCGGCGCGCCCGAGCATCGCCAGGAGGATCGCTTCGACCTGCTCATCTGCACCGACGTGCTGGCCGAGGGCATGAACCTGCAGCAGTGTCGGAACATCATCAACTTTGACCTGCCATGGAACCCGCAGCGGCTGGTGCAACGCCACGGCCGGATCGACCGCATCGGCAGCCCCCACGGCAACGTATTCCTGCGCACGTTCTTCCCCGACGCCCAGCTCGACCAGTTGCTCAATCTCGAAGGCCGGGTACGGCGCAAGCTCGCGCAGGCCGCCGCGTCCGTCGGCGTCGAGGTCACACCCATCGAGGAAGGCGCCCAGGGCGACCAATCTTTCGCGGAGACACGAGAGGAGATCGAGAAGCTCCACCGCGGCGACGCCACGCTTTACGACGCGGGCGGTACCGCGTCGGCGGCTCAGAGCGGTGAGGAGTACCGACAGGAGCTGCGTAAGGCGCTGCAGCTCCGCGGCGATGAGATCCGCAATCTGCCGTGGAAGGCCGGCTCGGGCATGGCGAAGGGGGATCAACGCGGCCACTTGTTCTGCGCGAAGATTGGCGACCGCACCTACCTGCGTTTCGTCCCGTACGGCGCTGAGGGGGCTGGCCAGCTTGTTGATGAGCTTGGGCCCTGCCTGCGGATGCTGGAGTGCGACCAGACGACGCCCCTCGTGATGCCGGCCGACCTTAAGCAGACCGCCTTTGCCGCCTGGGAACGCGCCCGGGACCACATCTACCGGGCTTGGATGCGGGAGACCGACCCGGCCAACCTGCAACCGAGCGTACCCAAGATCAACCGCGACGTGGCCACGTTTCTACGCGATCACCAGCCGCCGTCGATCGGCCAGGGACGGCTGCAGCGGGCAATGGAAGCGGTGGAGGCCCCGTGTTCACGCCGCGAGCAGAACCTGCTCCGCGCGGTATTCAACAGCCACGAGCACCAGGGGGCGAACAAGGCCGCCGCCTTGGTGGACGAGATCGAGCGGATCGGGCTGGAGCCGTACGTCCCGCCCGAGCCGTTGGCGCCGATTGAGCCGGAAGACGTGCACCTGGTGGCGTGGATGGCGCTTGAGGTTGAGGGGGCGTAGCAGGCTACACCCATAACGCGGAAAGTGATGACGTGTTATTCGGGACCGCCATGTACGGCCGCCGCGATCAGCTCGATGGCCCCAAGTTCGTCCCCAACTGAGGAGGTAGCCGGATGGCAGCGAGCCAGAAGCGACAAGGACGAATTTCAAGCCCTGCAGCAACAGGTGGGGCTGGGACGTTCTTTGAGCCCGCATCACCCAGTTGAGGTTCAGGGTTTTATGAACGTCACGTTGCGTTTATCCTATGCGTGATGGCATTTCGGCACTTCCAACTGCGGCATAAGAGGTGTGCACTGTGGGTGAAGGA
>SLDI01000023.1:0-7575 GCA_007125385.1 Phycisphaeraceae bacterium
GCCACCCCCGCCACCGGCGCCACCGGCGCCACCGCCGGCCTGTGGTTGCGACGTCGCGGTGGATGGCTCGGCCGCATCGAACGCGACGCTGACCTGCTGGATCTCCTCGCCGAGCTGGCGCACGGCCGCGTCCACCTTCGCCCGCATCGCGTCGCGCTGCTCCGGCTCGGCGGCGACGGGGTCGAGCTTGATCGCCGCCCGGCCGTCGCAGTAGGCGACGTGGCGGACGCGGTCGAGCGTCACGATGTCGCGGTTGAGCTCGGGGTCGAGCACGGTCTTGAGCTGGTCGATGATCTGCTCTTTGCTGATCGCCATGGCACGGCTCCGGTCGGCGTCGGAACGGGATGATAGGCCCGCGCGGTCTTTTTTGCCACGCGCAGGGGTTCCTGCCTGGTTCTCGCAAGGTTCTCGCGGAGGGCGCGGAGAGCGCGGAGGCCGCTGAAGGCGGGAAAAGGTGTGTTAGCTGTCGCCCGGGGGCGACGGCCAACCAGGTCCCCCGGCGCTCCCCACGCCCTCCGCGCTCTCAGCGCCCTCTGCGAGAACCCCCGGGCATTAACGCGGAACCGGGGCCTCGCGCCTTGCCATCGTCGCCGCAGACCGATACCGTGCCGCACCAGCAACCCCCGCCACCGCGCCTCCCAGGAGACCCCCACCCATGGGCGTGCCGCTTTCGCAGATGTGGACCGTCGCCAGCTACGTGATCCGCCAGCGGATGCGCGGCCGACAACGCTACCCGCTCGTGCTCATGCTCGAGCCGCTGTTCCGCTGCAACCTCGCCTGCGCCGGCTGCGGCAAGATCCAATACCCGGCTCACATCCTCAAGCAGCAGCTCACCCCCGAGGAGTGCTTCAAGGCCGTCGAGGAATGCGGCGCCCCCATGGTCTCGATCCCCGGCGGTGAGCCGCTGCTGCACCCGCAGATGCCCGAGATCGTCCGCGGGCTGGTCGACCGCAAGAAGTACGTCTACCTCTGCACCAACGCCGTGCTCCTCGCGGAACGCATCGACGACTATCAGCCGAGCAAGTACCTGAGCTTCTCCATCCACATGGACGGCCAGCGCGAGCATCACGACTTCGCCGTCTGCCGCGAGGGCACCTACGACAAAGCCGTCGCCGGCATCCGCGAAGCGGTGAAGCGCGGTTTCCGCGTCACCACCAACACCACCCTCTTCGATGGCGCCGACCCCAACTCCGTGCGACAGTTCTTCGACGAAATGATGGAACTCGGCGTCGAGGGCATGATGGTCAGCCCCGGGTACGCCTACGACAAGGCCCCCGACCAGCAATCCTTCCTGCGCGAGCGGCAGAAGACCAACGACCTGTTCAACATGATCCTTTCCAATCGCAAGCGTGGGTGGCGGGGGGGCTGGAAGTTCAACCAGAGCCCGCTCTACCTCGAGTTCCTGATGGGCAAGCGCGACTACGAGTGCACGCCCTGGGGCAACCCCACCTACAACATTTTCGGCTGGCAGAAGCCCTGCTACCTGCTCCAGGAAGGCTACGCCGACACGTTTGACGAGTTGATCGAGGAGACCGCGTGGGAGAACTACGGCCGGGCGTCGGGCAACCCGGCGTGCCAGCAGTGCATGGTTCACTGCGGCTACGAGCCCTCGGCGGTCGACCACACCTTCTCCGGCTTCGGCGGGCTGTGGGCCAACCTCAAGGCGATGGTGTTCTCGCGATACCTGAGCCGGCACGCGAGGCGGCGTCTGGAGGAGGAGGCGGCCAAGCCGCACGGCCCCCTGGCGCAGTTGCAGAATCTGACGATCGACGGCAAGCCGGTGCTGGAGGCGAGCGAGGCGGCGTGAGGGGCGGCGTTCCGTTCGCCGCCGGTCGCCGGCCGATGCGGTCGCCCGACGCCGGCATCGCCCTCTACGATCGGGGAGGCGGCAATGGCGTGGTTTTCGCTGATCCTGACGTTGGCGTTGGGTGTTTGGTGCATAATCCGGTGGGCGCGTCGCGGGTTCTGGATTCCGCGTTACGTTCACGTTCTGGCGATCGTCTGTTTTTGCATCGGTGCCGTTTTCTGCGTCACGACCTGGTACCAATATGGTCTGAGTTGGCAGATGCTCGTGGTGGCGTTGGTGGTGGGGCCGGCCCTGGTGTACTTCATGTCGATTTTCTTCGGCGGTGTCGAGGAGGCTGCGGCTCGCGTTGGTGCGAATGGATCGGTGAACGCCTCAGGATCGTCGCCCGCGGCGTTAGGAAACCCCCGGAACGCCGATCCGATGATCCCACAACTCGAAGCCGCCCATCACGTCCGCGATTTCATCATCCATGTGCGGTTCAGCGACGGCACCGCGGCAGATGTCGACTTGGCCAACGAGTTGTGGGGCGAGGTGTTCGAGCCGCTCAAGGATCCGCGGGTGTTCCAGGCGATGCGGCTCGACCGCGAGCTTAATACGGTGGTCTGGTCGACGGGGGCGGACCTGGCGCCGGAGTGGCTGTACGAGAAGGCGACCGCGGCTCGACGTGCGAGGGCGGCGGGGTAAGCCCGGGTACCACACCGCGTCGCGCGGAGTACCGTGTGCGAGCGCCGCACGCCGACCGGCACACAGCACCCTTCGGGCTGCTGTGTGGCACCCGGCGGCGTGAGGTGGGGGCCTGGCTCGTCCGCTGTCCGGCAGAGTGCGTGGGCCGACATTCCCAAGCGAACCAGCCGGGTTGTCTCTTGCATTTGCGGCGCCATTTTGACGATAATATGCCCGTCACCCGTCATTGCGCGCGATAGGGGCATGCCATGGATCGGTGCTTCGTGATTCAAGAGTTTGACAAGGGTACTTTCGACAAGCGATTTCGCGACGTATTTGCGCCAGCGATTCGTGACGCGGGCTTCGATCCGTATCGAGTCGATCATGACCCACAAGTGGAAATTCCCATTGAGGAGATCGCCAAGGCAATTCGCGAATCATTGACCTGTCTCGCCGACATCACCACGAATAATCCGAATGTATGGTTCGAGGTCGGGTATGCCATTGCTTCGGGGAAAAACGTGTGCTTGATCTGCTCATCTGAGCGCGATGAACCGTTTCCATTTGATGTACAGCATCGTGCCATCATCAGTTACGAAACCGCGTCATCAAGTGACTTTGATAGCCTCAGAGCGAAAATCGCCAAACGACTCAAAGCGATTCGAACAAAGATAAAAACGACGTCTGAAATCCAGATGCGGGACACTTGCTCCGTCGAAGGTCTAGGCGCCCACGAAATCAACGCTCTGGCAGTCATCATGGCAAACCGCAGCATCTATCCAGGAGGTCTTCCGGCGATGCGCGTTCGTGAGGAGATGGCGTCCTATGGCTTCACCGATGTAGCGGCCGAACTCGCTACGGCTGGACTTCAAGGCCACGGCCTGATAGAGGGCTTTGAAATCGATGATCAGCATGAACCTCGGTACGTGGCATTCAAGGTGACGGGACTTGGTGTGAGATGGCTCATCGATCATCAGGATGAGCTTAACCTGGTAACCCCTGATTCCGCGAGTCACACGACCTCTGAACATCAACCCGTGGATCCCGACGATATTCCCTTTTAGCACGGCCACAGGTGGCAACAATCGGGGGTTTGATCTATGAAACTCTCCTACGACCCCGAAGTCGACGCCGCGTACGTCAGTCTCACCGACGCCAAGGTCGCGGCATCCGATGAGGTGCGGCCCGGCATCGTGCTGGACCAACATTCCCAGGCGTGCCGGGGTGTCTGGGCCGTTCATACCAGCGCCGGCGTGGGCTGGCGCTGGATCGTCCAGCGGATCGCGGCGAGACGGACGCGGGCGTCGTCGTCGTCCAGCGGGGCGGCCTCGGGGTCGTGGCCCCGGGACGCGAGGGCCTCGGCCGCACACAGCCGCACGTACGGCTCCTCGTCGGCCAGGCGGGGCAGCGCCAGCTCCGCCAGGGCGGGCTCGTCGAGCGTCGCCAGCACGTCCAGGGCCGTGGCGCGCACGAACGCGTCGTCGTCGTCGAGGTGCTCGCGCACCAGGCGCGGTGCCCGACGGTCGCCCGGCTCGTGCAGCAGCGCGGCCGTCTTGAGCTTGACGAACGGTGTGCGCTCGCGGCGGAGCATGGCCTCGACGGCCTTGAGGTTGGCGGGGCTGCGTTTGAGCGTCAGCAATGCCCGGGTGGCCTCGGCGCGGACGTAGCGGCTGACGTGCGTGAGCTGCTCGACGATGAAGCGGCGCGCCGCAGCGCCGCCAAGCAGCGCAAACGCGGCGGTGACCCGGCCCTGGATCGCGGCGTTCTGCTGGCGGTGGCGGCGCATCAGGTATTCGCGTGTGATCTTGCCGCGGAGCGGCGCGTTGCGCGGGTTGTCCGGCAGCTCGAGGATCGCCCGGCCGAGGTGGAGGTACGCCTCGAGATGGTCCTCCATCATCAGGTCGCCGATCTGTTCATACCCGCTGTCGTCATCGTTCCACAGCAGCGCGAGCACGGCCGCGAGGCGGATGATGTCGTGGTTGTAGAACCCGGGCATGTCGAAGACGCGCGGGTCCGCGGCGCACTGCCGCAGCGCGCGGGCGGCCTTGGCGTTGCCGATGTGGCCCAGGGCGTACACGGGGGTGATCTTGGAGTAGGTCGGGTCGGCGTCGAGCATGGCGGCGAGCGCGGCGACGGCCCGGGGGTCGCGCAGCAGCCCGAGCTGCCGGGCGGCGTCGGCGCGGACGAACGGCTCGGCGTGACGCGTGCCGTCGGTGAGGCGTTTGAACAGGCGGTCGTGCGTCTTGCTCATGGCGGGGGCTCGTTGCTTGAAGCGGACGGTGAATGGGATCTCTGAACAACCGCGAAGGAGCGAAGGGCGCGAAGCACGCGATGGAAATCAAATACGGATTGCACGTCAATCAGGGGCGTCGGGTGTCACGGCTTGACCCCAAGGGCAAGCCGTGCCCCTGTCGTCGATCGCACGGCTTGCCGCTTTGCGGACAAGCCGTGGCACCCGCATCAGAGGTGGTGTCAGGCCTCTGCGTCTGCCTCACTGCGCATTCCTTCGCTCCTTCGCGGTTCTCTGGATGATCGGCGATGCCCCGCGGCGGGGCCCGGCTCACGCTCAGCGCGCCGGTGCGGCAGCGCGCTTGCGCGTGGCCGTGCCGCCGTTGACTTTGCGGTGCAGCTTCCTGAGCAGCGTGGCGGCGGTGTCGACCATGCGATCGTTGGCGCCGGGCTCGTACCAGCGCTTGGACTCGTAGCCGCCTTCTTCCAGGGCGTAGTCGGTGGGGAAGTAGTAGTTGGGCCCCTGCTCGACGGCGTGGCGCAGGCCCAGGCAGAAGGTTGAGCGGAACGGCGACTTGGCGCGTACCGCCAGGATGTAGGCGACGAACATCTCCTGCGCCTCGCCGAGCAGCGCCAGGTCGTTGAACGCCAGGGCCCAGATGGGCTCGTCGGCCTTGCCGCGGGCGGAGTTCCAGATGGGCGCCGCGGTCTCGCCGCACGCCAGGCGGCCGCGGCGGGCGAAGGGCATGTCGGCTTCAAGCTGCTCGATGCGCTCGGCGATGCGTCGGCTCATGCGGCGGATGTCGCGGCGGTGGGCGCGGGCGGCTTCATGCTCGTCGTCGGGCTGGGGGGTGAGGTTTTCGCTCAGGGCGATGTCGCCCGCGGCGCCGTGCGTGTGCATGGCCGTCAGCCCCGGGTGGCGTCGCTCCAGCGCCCGGCAGACGCCGCCGGCGAGCTCCGCCGTGAAGTAGACGATGGGCTGGGCGTGGACGTGGCTGTTGTAGCTGACCAGCGCCCCGAGCGGCTGGTCGTCGAGCGTGCGGAGCATGACGACGCCGACGTCCGGGTCGTGGGGGCCGCGCCCGACGATGCGGGTGCCCGGCGGCGGGCTGGGCCCGTCGCCCCAGCCGGTGATGACGAACCCGTCGTTGAGCTTGACGCGTCGGCTGGTGCCCACGCCCTCGACGGGCCCCTGCCCGTGGCCGAGCTTGGCGGGCACGGCGTTGTCGATCGCCTGCTCGCCGACGCGCTTGAGCTTGTCGACGAGCGCGAGCTGGTAGCGGTTGGCGACCTTGCGCAGGTGGGGATTGGAGCGGCTCTCGTCGCCGACGGCCGAGTGGCAGTGGTTGGAGACGATCCAGATGTTGTCGCGTGGGATTGAGCCGTAGCGAGCCAGGTGGTCGATGGCGCGGAAGTGGTGGGGGAAGGTGGTGCGTGGGTGGACGTTGTCGTTGACGATAAGCAGGAATTTGTCGGGCCCGCACGCGAGGTACATGGCCCGGGCGTGGAGCGGGTCGAGCACGCCGCGGGCGCCCGGCCACTGGCGCGGCATGCCGTAGAGGGTCAGGCCCTGCGGCTGGTCGGGGGTGATGTTGACCTTGGCGAAGCCGGCGTGGAGGGGGTATCGCTCGCTCATGACCCGGCCAGTAATAACGGATTTTGCGGTTGATGTATAGTTGAGGGGGTGCGAGGCCGCGTGCGGCCGGCGGCCCGGGATGATGAACGCTTGCCGAACCATGGATTGCCACAGGGGTGAACTGTTGTCGCCGAAAAAGGGGTGCCACTGGCGGCTTGTCCGCCAGTGCCCAGGCAAACCGACGCCCCGTGACGGGCAACACGACGTTGAGCGCTGCGTAACCTTCCAGGTCGCGCCCGGCGCCCCGGCACTGGCGGGCAAGCCGCCAGTGGCACCCGATCAGGGGGGTTTCGCGAGGGAGAACTTTTGGTCGGAACTCCAACACACGCTCTTGCCGATCGGATTCCCATGACCCAGCTTCGCATCATGAGCTTCAACGTGCGTGTCGCCGCGGCGAAGGACGACCCGAACGACTGGCCCAGCCGGGCCGACCTGAACGTGCGCACGATCGAGCGTCTGGCGCCGGACCTGCTGGGCCTGCAGGAGGCGGAGGCGGTGCAGTGCGAGCACTACGAGCGTCACCTGGCGGGCTACGGGCTGCACCGCGGCGTGCCGTACAACGACCCGGCCCGGCCGGCGTACGCGGCGATCGCCTACCGCCGCGACCGCTTCGAGCCGGTGGGCGAGGGCGGGTGCTGGCTCAGCGAGACGCCCGGGGAGCACTCGATGGGCTGGGACAGCGCCTGTGCGCGCAGCGTCACCTGGCTGCGCCTGCGCGACCGGCGCACGGGGCTCGGCATCGTGCACGTCAACACGCACCTGGACCATCGCGGCGAAACCGCCCGGTGCGAAGGGGCGAAGCTCATCATCGACCGCCTGTCGCGCGAGCTCGGCGACGATGAGCCCATCTTCGTCACCGGCGATTTCAACTGCGCCCCGGGCTCGCCGGCGTATGGCGCGTTCCTCGAAGCCGGGTACATCGACGCCCACCTCGCCGCCGGGGCGCCGGACGACGAGCGCGGGCACACGTTTCATGGGTTCACGGGCGTGCCCAGCGCGTCACACGGGCGGATCGACTGGATCCTGGTGCGCCCCAACGGTGCGGCCGCACGGCTGAGCAACGCCCAGGTGATCCGCGACGCCGAGCCGCCGCTGTATCCGAGCGATCACTACCCGGTGAGCGTGGATGTGGCGCTGGGGGATGGTGCCCGGGGGTGATCGGGTTGCGGATCGTGGGGTGGTGCGGGCAAATCCCGCCCTTCGCTCGCGGACTCGCTCAGGACGGGCGTTAACCGATCGC
>SLDI01000064.1:0-7554 GCA_007125385.1 Phycisphaeraceae bacterium
GCCGCTTCGCGGTCAAGCCGTGGCACCCTGAGCGACGCCAACCAGTGGTGAAGCCAACCACTCAAAGGTCAAAAAACGGTGACCGATCCCGGGCTGACGCCGTGGACGCTTGTTGCAGGGTGGGTAGAGCGAAGCGAAACCCACCACGAGCGTCGTGAATCCTCGGCAAGACTGGTGGGTTTCGCTTCGCTCTACCCACCCTACATCAGCGCCGCGGCGCGAGGGCTACTACGCCGCGGCTTTACGCGTCGCCCTCATCCTCGACGATCAGCAGCGTGCCGGGCGTCGCGTCGTCGAGCCTGGCCTGCTCGACCTGCTCGATGCGCGTCGCGGCGGCGTCGTCGGGCTCGGGCTGGTCCTCCCAGAAGGGCAGGGGGCTGAGCAGCGGGGCGATGACGACGCTCCAGATGGCCATGACGTTGATGAGGATGTTCATTGAAGGCCCGGAGGTGTCCTTGAGCGGGTCGCCGACGGTGTCGCCGACGACGGTCGCGCTGTGAGCCTCGGAGCCCTTGCCGCCCTCGTGGCCTTCTTCGACGTACTTCTTGGCGTTGTCCCACGCCCCGCCGGCGTTGGCCATGAGCAGGGCGAGGGCGACGCAGCCGAGCAGGGCGCCGACGAGCATGCCCGCCAGGGCCTGGGCGCCGAGGATGAAGCCGACGCCCAGGGGCATGCCCACGGCGAGCAGGGAGGGCCAGATGAGGCGCTTCATCGCGCCGTCGGCGGCGATCTGGACGCAGCGCTCGGCGTCGGGGTCGGCCTTGCCCTCGAGCAGGCCGGGAATGTCGCGGAACTGCCGGCGGATCTCCTCGATCATCTCGAAGGCGGCGCCGCCGACGGCCCGCATGGTGATGGCGCCGTTGAGGAAGGCGCAGAGGATGCCCAGGAACGCCCCGGCGAGGACCATGGGCTGGCCGAGGCTGATGTCGGCGAGGAAGCCGGGGAACCGCTCGTCGAGGACGTTGATGAAGGCCTTGGTCATGGTCAGCGCGGCCAGGCCGGCGGCGCAGATGGCGAAGCCCTTGCCGATGGCGGCGGTGGTGTTGCCCACGGCGTCCAGGCCGTCGGTGATCTTTCGCGTCTCCGGGCCCATGCCGGTCATCTCGGCGATGCCGCCGGCGTTGTCCGCGACCGGGCCGTAGGCGTCGATGGCCATGGTGATGCCGATGGTCGCCAGCAGGCCGACGGCGGCGATGCCGATGCCGTACTCCTGGGCGAAGAAGTAGGAGACGAGGATGATGGCGGCGATGGTGATGATGGGGACGACGACGGATTGGAGCCCGACCGCCAGGCCGTTGATGATGACGGTGGCGACGCCGGTGCGCGAGGAGCGGGCGATCATGCGGACCGGCGCCCCGCCGGTGTAGTACTCGGTGACGAAGCCGATGATCACGCCGCCGACGGTGCCGACGAAGATGGCGGCCCAGACGCCGGGGCTGATGCCCAGGGCCATGACGATGAAGTAGGCGGCGACCATGAAGAGGATGGCGGCGCCGAGGGTGCCGACGCGCAGGGCCCTGGCCGGGTCCATGGAGGAGACGGCCTTGACCAGGCCGATGCCCAGCAGCGAGCAGACGAGCCCGACGCTGGTGAGCACCAGCGGCAGGAGCATGAGGTTGGCCATGGCCTGCGTGCCGCCGACGGCCTCGGGGTCGAGCATCAGGTTCGCCGCCGCCGCCCCGCCCATGGTCGCGGCGAGGATGATCGTGGCGATCTGCGAGCCGCAGTAGCTCTCGAACAGGTCCGAGCCCATGCCTGCGACGTCGCCGACGTTGTCGCCGACGTTGTCGGCGATCACGCCCGGGTTGCGCGGGTCGTCCTCGGGGATGCCGGCCTCGACCTTGCCGACGAGGTCGGCGCCGACGTCGGCGGCCTTGGTGAAGATGCCGCCGCCGACGCGGTAGAACAGGGCGACGATGGAGGCCCCCATGGCGAAGCCCTCGATGGCGTGGGCGCCTTCGTCGGCGGTGGCCAGGGCGCGCTCGCCGGTGCCGATGAGGTAGAGGAACAGGACGCCGATGCCCAGCAGGCCCATGGAGGCGACGGTCAGGCCCATGACCGAGCCGCCGAAGAACGCCACCGACAGCGCCGGGCCGGCGCCGAGCTTGTTGGCGGCGATGGCGGTGCGGACGTTGGCCTTGGTGGCGGTGTACATGCCGATGAAGCCGGCCGCCGCCGAGCACAGCGCCCCGACGAAGAAGGCCAGGGCGGTGTTCCAGCCCAGCGGCGAGAAGCCCACCACCAGGCCGATGATCACGGTGAAGACGGCCATGACCTTCATCTCGCGGGTCATGAAGGCCATCGCGGCGCGGTGGATGGTGTCGGCGATCTCGGCCACCCGGCCCGTGCCCCCGTCATGCTTGAGCACCCAGCCATAAATGCCTGCGGCCGCGGCGAGTCCGATGATGCCCATGATGGGGACGAGGTAGGCGAGTTGGTCGAGCATGACGGTTTGAACCTCAATCCTTGTGGTTTGGGGTGATGTTGCGCCGGCGTCCGGCGGTGAGAACATGCAAGATAGCGAGCCGCGTCTATTAACACAAAACGGCCTAAAGCGCCAGTCGCCGGCCGAGGCGCCACGCGCTGGGGCGGTCCGTGCGTGACGGTGGCAATGATCGTCGAGAATCCTTTGTCAGCGGTACTTACGCGCTTCCGGGCGCCGCCGCCGGCGTCCACGCCTGGTCGGCGACCCGCTGGGCCGTCAGTGCCCAGCGCGTCGAGGCGAGCAGCCGCGCGGTGCTCAAGCCGGTCGCGGGCACCGATTGGCCTTCCACTTGCCGGATAAAGTCATCCAGATAGCCCATGTTCCTGCCTGGCGCCGGGTCCATGGGCTTTGGCCCGTCGTCCGCGTGGCCGACGACCACCAGCGCGTTGCGCACCGGGTTCATCTCCAGCAGCCCCCCGCTGCCGTGGATCGTCAAGCGCCAGTACTGGTCGATGCCGTAGCCCGCCTTGTCCGGCGCAAAGTAGGACACGTCGCCCAGCACGCCGCCGCCGTTGTCCAGCTCGAGCATGAGCTGGGCGCCGACCTGGAAGTGCGGCGCCGCGGCCAGCGTGCTGTTCCACGCGCGGGCGGCCGTGACATTCGCGATGGCGCGGCCGGTGATGCACGGGATCGCGTCGATGGCGTGGATGGCGATGTCGTTGATCGTCCCGCCATGCTTGCCCGGCTCGAAGTACCACGCCGGCCGCGTGCCCCAGAGCAGCGGGTGCTGGCCGAGGAAGGTGACCGTCTGCACCTCGCCGATGGCGCCGTCGGCGATGAGCTGGCGCGCGGCGATCGCCGCTGAGCCATCGTACAGGCCGAGCTGGCATCCCACGGCCAGGCCCTTCTCGTTGGCGAGCTGCTCGATGCGGTCGAGCTCGGCCGGGGAGGTGCAGATGGGCTTGTCGAGGATGACGTGCCGGCCGCGCTGAAGCGCCGCGATCGCCAGCTCGCCGCGCCGGGCGTAGTAGTCGCCGATGGCGATGGCGTCGCAGTCGACGTGGTCCAGCACGTCCTGCGCCCGCTCGTGGGTGAATTGGATCTTGCGCTCCTCGGCGAGCTGCTTGCGCGTGGGCTCATGCTCTTCGCACGCGGCGACGAGCGCGAGGTCGTCGCGCTGCTGGGCGGCGTGGTACAGCTCAAGGATGTGGCTGTGGCGGAATCCGAGGAAGGCGATGCGGGTGGGCATGGTGGTGCTCGCTGTAGGGTGGGTAGAGCGCGGCGAAACCCACCAGTCGTGACGAGGATCCACGGTCAACGCGGTGGGTTTCGCTTCGCTCTACCCACCCTACATCGGTGCCGCGACGATAAAGCCCAGCGTTGCGCGGCACTCAGCTACTCCGCGTCACGTTGCCGGGAAGGCGGTGAAGTCGTACTCGGGTTTCCAGCCGAGGCGCTGGCGGGTGTAGGCGATGTCGGCGCGGCTCTCGGCACTGGGGTGGCCGAGCGTGTAGAACGCCTCGCAGCCGAGGTCGGGCACGTCCAGCGCCAGGCGCGCCGCCTGGCCGATGTCGCGGCGGTCGATGTACTGCCAGTTGACTTCCTTGAAGACCTTGCCGTACTTGTCCGCCTGGGTGCTCTGGTCGGTGATGTAGGCGGGTCGGATCATGGCCGAGGCGATGCCGTGGCCCGCGTGGTACTGTTCGGCGATTGTTTCCTGGAGGATCTTGCTCAGGCCGTACGGCTCGGTGCCCAGGCGTGGCAGGTCGCGCGAGAGGAACACGCCCTTTTTCACGTGCGGCTGGACGACGCCGATGGAACTGATGAGCGAGACGCGCTTGATGCCCGCCCTGGCCGCGGCGTGGTAGAGGTTGGCGGTGCCCTTGACGTTGATGTCGAAAGCCTGGACGGGCGTGTCGTAGGCCCCGGGCTTGCGAGAGGCCATGTGGGCGATGACCAGGGCGTCGATGCCTTCGACGGCGCTGGCGACGGTGGCGTAGTCGGCGACGGAGCCGACGATCATCTCGTGGTCGACGGGCCCGTCGTAGGCGGTGACGTCGAGCAGGCGAAGCGTGTGGTGGCCGGCGAAGGCGTGGACGAGCCCGTGGCCGAGGTAGCCGGCGGCGCCGGTGATGAGGACGTGCATGCTCTACTCCCTTTGGCGGAGTAGTCTAACGCGTGGGGCAGGAGGTGGGGGGCGTGGGGTTCGGGGTTCCGCAGGATATCAAGCCGGGACCGGTGGTCCCGGGGCGTCGGCGGCGCGTCATCGACCGGCGTCGGCCTTGTTCGTCGCATCGGCGCACAGCCGCACCGATCGACCCCAACGCGCCGATCATGCCCATCGCCGGCGGTGAACCGCACCCGATGCCCCGGGACCACCGGTCCCGGCTTTGTATCGGTCGGATCAGGCCGCGTCGGCGTCGGTGTCGTCGCTGGGGGGCGGCGTGAAGGCCGGGGCGTCCGGCGGCTCGGTCCAGTCCTCGGCGGCGGGCAGGTCGACCTGCATGGGCGCGGTCTTGCGGTAGCCGATCTTGCGGATGACCTCGAGCACCTCGGTCCAGGTGGGATAGGGTCGGTCGTTGGCGCGCTTGTAGGCGTCGATGGCCTTGACGAAGAGGAACTGCTCGCTGGAGAGCTCGCCTTCGTCGGCGCTGCGGACGAAGTCGCTGCGTCGCCGGCCCGGGCCGCGGCGGCGCTCGAAGCTGCCGGGGGCGCGCTGGTCGACGACGGACTTGCGCCGGTCTTCGCCGCGACGCGTGGGCGCGACGTCGCCGGTTGCGGCGGGGCTGGTCGTGGTCGTGGTGGCGGGGGCGGGGGAAGAGGCGTCGGTTCGCGGCATGGCATGTCTCCGCCGGGCGAGCGGCCGCGACGGTCGATCCCGCCGGGCCGCTAGAGTTCTTCGTCGTCGTCCAGCTCGTCCTCGTCGTCGTCGAGCAGGTCTTCGTCGTCGTCCTCTTCGTCTTCGTCAAAAAGCTCCTCGTCCTCTTCGTCCTCGAAGAACTCTTCGTCCTCTTCGTCGAAGTCTTCGTCCTCCTCGTCGTCAAGGAACTCCTCGTCGTCAAAATCCTCATCATCCTCACCGGCGATCAGGGCGGTGCGGCCGCCGGCGAGCAGGGGCCGTTCCTCTTCGAGCACGTGGGTCATGTCTTGAGCCTCCCAAAAAATGCGGGCCGCGGCGCCGCGGCGACGTTGGCCCGGCCCTGGCTGGCGGTTACACTACCGGCCGCCGTAAGTTTGTCAACGGCCGGTCCTGCCCGGCCAATCCGCCTCCGGAGCCCCCGAGCGTGCCGCAACCGCCGTCCACGCGCTGGCACCCCGTCGCCGCCATCGCCGCCTGGCTGGCACCAGGGCTCGGCCACGTGCTGCTCGGCCAGCCGCGCCGCGGCGGGCTCATCGCCATCGGCGTCGGGGGCATGTGGATCCTGGGCCTGCTCGTCGGCGGCCTGAGCGTCATCGACCGACACGAGCACTGGCTCTGGTTCCTCGGCCAGATGCTCCTGGCCCCCTCGCTGATCGTCGAGTACATCGCCGCCTATCTGGGCAACGCCGGCCTGCTCACCGCCAGCTTCGGCCGGCCCGCGGAGCACGGCCTGCTGCTGACGACGCTGGCCGGCATGCTCAACCTCATGGCCATGCTCGACGCCCTGCACCGCGACCCGGCCGAGCGACGCCACCGCCCCGAGGCCGGCGCCGAGCCCGAGGCCCAGGCATCATGAACCTGCTCGCGACCCTCGCCACGCTGCTGCCCACCCTGGCCAGCTACCGCCCGCTGCTGGACCCCCTGCCCGTGGACCGCCACTGGCCCTGGCTGCTGCTGCCGCTGGCCGTGCTCATCGCCATCGCCTACAAGGCGATCAAGGTCAGCGACCTGGCGGAGATGAAGCGGCAGGTCACCGTCCTGAGCGTGCAGATCGTCGTGGGCATGGTCCTCGCCGCCGCCGCGCTGTGGGCCCTGGTCGCGGCGATCTGACCGGTGAACCGCGAAGGCGGATGGAGCGGGGGGGTGCCTCAGTCGCTTTTTCGACTTCGCGTGCTTCGCCGGCTTCGCTGCTTCGCGGTTTGCGCGTACGCTTAAGACTCCCCGATTCGAGGAGAGCCCATGCAGGAACTCTTGCGTCAGCTTGTTGCCGGTGAGCCCCTGAGCGAGGCCCAGGCCGTCGAGGCCTTCGAGCTGGTGATGACTGGGCAGGCGTCGCCGGCGCAGATCGCGGCGCTGCTGGCGATGATCGAGCAGCGCGGGGCGACGATCGACGAGATCGTCGGCGCCGCGACCGTCATGCGTCGCCACGTCACGCCCGTCGAGGTGCCCGCGGGCCTGACGGTGATCGACACCTGCGGCACGGGCGGGGACCACGCCGGGACGTTCAACATCTCCACGGCCGCGGCCCTGGTCGCCGCCGGCGCCGCCCGCCGCAGCCGCGCCGACGTGGGCGTGGCCAAGCATGGCAACCGGTCGGTCACGTCCAGCTCCGGCTCGAGCCAGGTGCTCGAGGCCCTGGGCGTGACGCTGGGGGTGGACCCGGCCTGCTCCAGCCGCTGCCTGGCCGAGGCGCGCGTCTGCTTCTGCTTCGCCCCGGCGCATCACCCGGCGATGAAGCACGCCGCCCCGGTGCGTGGCGAGCTGGGCATCCGCACCATCTTCAACATCGTCGGGCCGCTGACCAACCCCGCCGGCGCCCGCCGCCAGCTCGTCGGCGTCTGGGCGTCCGAGATGACCGAGCCGATCGCGCGCGTCCTGGCCCGGCTCGGCGCCGAGCGGGCGATGGTCGTGCACGGGCAGATTCCCGACGCCGACGGCCACCACGTCGACGCCCTGGACGAGCTGTCGACCGCCGGGCCCACGCGCGTCACCGAGGTCGTGGGCCAGGACGTGACGACGACGGAGCTGACGCCGGAGCAGGTTGGCCTGCCCTACTCGCACCCCAGCGCCTTGCGCGTCGACGGCGTCGAGGCCAGCGCCGCCTTGATCCGCGCCGTGCTCGCCGGCGAGTCGGGCCCGGCGCGGGACATCGTGCTGCTCAACGCCGCGGCCGGCCTGCGCGTCGCCGGCCTGGCCGAGGACCTGGAGCAGGGCGTGGCCATGGCCGCCGACGCCATCGACGCCGGCGCCGCCGCCGCCGCCCTGGACA
>SLDI01000500.1:0-7509 GCA_007125385.1 Phycisphaeraceae bacterium
AGGCGCACCGATGCTGTTCGATCCCGTTAATAGCCGTGACGTCGCCGGATCGGACCACCGACCCCGCAGGAGGCGCCACGACACTGGCGGACAAGCCGCCAGTGGCACCCCGTGAACGGTGAGTTCGAACACCCGTGACCATCAACTCATCCGGGTACGGTCTGCCCGTTCTCCAAGCGGTACGGCCAGCGGTAAACGAAAAACCACGTCAGGCCAGACCGTTCACCCTTCTTATCCGTGTTCATTCGTGGCTACTTCCCCACCTCACATCAGCTCGCGCAGCTTCGCGACGCGCTGCTCGGTGGCGGGGTGGGTCTGGAAGAGCTTGGCCAGCGTCCGCGCCCCGGTCAGCGGCTCGACGATGAACATGTGGTTCTGCGAGGGCATCTCGTTCTCCAGCGGGATGCGCTTGGCGGTGGCCTCGAGCTTCTGGAGGGCGGAGATGAGCCCGGCGGGCGTGCCGGCGATGCGGGCGCCGTCGGCGTCGGCGACGTACTCGCGGCTGCGGGAGATCGCCATCTGAATCAGCGCCGCGGCGATGGGAGCGAGCAGGAAGACGACCAGCAGCACGAGCGGGTGGACGTTGCGTCCGCCACCGCCGGAGAAGATGAAGATCCAGCCGAGGTAGCTGATGACGCCGGCGACGGTCGCGGCGACGGTCGAGATCAGCGTGTCGCGGTTCTTGACGTGGGCCAGCTCGTGGGCCATGACACCCTCGAGTTCCTCGTAGCTCAGCAGCTTCAGGGCGCCCTGGGTGACGGCGACGGCCGCGTGCTTGGGGTTGCGTCCGGTGGCGAAGGCGTTGGGCGCCTGCTGGGGGCAGATGAAGACGCGGGGCATGGGCAGGTTGGCGTTGCGGGCGAGGCGCTGGACCATCTGGACGAGGTCCGGGGCGGTGTTCTCGTCGACCTGCTGGGCGCGCATGGCTTTGATGGCCAGCTTGTCGGAGTTGAAGTAGACGAAGAAGTTGAGCGCCCCGCCGATGATCAGGGCGAAGGTAATGCCCTGCATGCCCCAGTAGGACCCGACGGCGAGGATGATGCCGAAGAGGCTGGCGAGCAGGACGGCGGTCTTGACGTTGTTGACGAACTGGGTCATGGCCCGGTAGCTCCTGAAGAGAAAGCCACGAATGAACACGAATGAGCACGAAGCGGGCGAGCCGGCTCGCGCCTCCCCGTGGGTGCAAACCGCGTGCCCGCTGGGGGCCCACCCCGCGCCAGGCTCAGCCCCCCGCCCGAGCGGCGCAGGTGATTATAGATCGGCCGAGGGCGGTCAAACGAAACACGGAATAACCACAGAGGCACAGAGAGCACAGAGGTAAGATATTGCGAAGACGAATCCTATACGCATCAGGGGTGCCTGGCGCACCTCGAAGCGAGCAACGCGCTGTCCGGCGATTAGGGTGCCACTGGCGGCTTGCCCGCCAGTGCCTGGACGCTGCCTGCGCCCCGAAAAGCCCGATCCACCGCTTTGAAGGTGGTTGTGCGGCGTCGATACGGCATCGTGCGCCGGGGCACTGGCGGGCAAGCCGCAAGTGGCTCCCGAGCCAGTGCGTCGCCCCCCGTCCACGAACGTAACTCCCGCCTCCTCAGTGATTTCTCTGTGCTCTCGGTGCCTCTGTGGTTCACCCCCGCCCGCCTACAGCGGTGAGCCCGGGATGGCCGCCATGCGCCAGGCGGCGACGATCATGAGGAGGATGAACGCGATGCGGACCTGCCTTATCGGCAGGCGGTGCGTCAGGCCGGCGCCGACCCGGCCGCCGATCCAGGCGGTGGGGGCGAGGACCGCGGCCAAAATCAGCGTCCACTGCCAGGAGACGGGGCTGGCGGCCAGGCCGGTCTCCGCCAGCGGGGGGACGAGGTCGAGGATGGCCTGCTGCCAGCGGGCCAGGTCGTAGGTGGGGCCCGGGAGGACGGGGTCGAGGCCAGGCCCCGGGTCGCCAGCGGCCGCGGCGGGGGCGGCCGCATCCGCCGCGGCGGGGGCGGGGGCGTGGCGGTGGAGGGTGGCGGTCTTGTAGATGGCGCCGAGACCGGCCGAGACGCACATGATCGCCGCACTGTTGGCGATGGCGTTGCGCAGCGGCAGGCGCATCAGCGTCTGTTGCAGCGGCACGGCCATGATGCCGCCGCCGACGCCCAGCAGCCCGGCCACACCGCCCATGATCGAGCCGATGCCCGCGCTGCGCGGGGCCGTGACCCGGGCGTTGGCCTCCGGCCGCAGATCGGTCGAGCCGGCCAGGCGCAGCACGTTCATCACAATGACGTAGACCAGGAACAGGGCCAGGATGCGCCCCAGCCAGATCCCGCCGTCGATGCCGGCGAAAAACGGCCGGTTGGACAGGTAAACCCCGACAATCACCGCCACCAGGGCGGCCGGAAGCATCCACTTGAGCACCGGGCCGACGATCGCCCCGGCCTGGCGGTGCTTGAGCGTTGCGGGCAGGGCGACGGCGACGTTCATGATCATCGCCGCGGCCTGGTAGAGGTGCTGGTTGAAGCCGAAGGCCAGCGTCATGCCGGGGATCATGACGATCGAGCCGCCGACGCCCAGCATCCCGCCGAGCACGCCCGAGGCCAGGCCGACCAGCAGCACGGCAGCGAGGGCGGCGATGTCAATGAGCATCTCCGGCATGGGGGGGCAGGTTAACCCCGTGGCGGCACAGGTGACGGGCGCGCGGGGGGGCCACGAAGCTGCGAGGGACGCGAAGGCGGCACGGAGGCGAGGCGACGGGCCGGCCGGGATTTCAGAAGATTTATTTGTCCTGTTTTGATACAATCCCGAGCGTGGGCGGGCACAAGGGAGGCTCAGCGTGGATGAGGCATGCTCGGCTGTGGCGCGGCGGACCTGGCGCGGCGGGCCGGTGGCGCTCAGCCTCGCGCTGGCCGCGGCGGCCACGGCTTGGGGGGCGGCTCCCGAGGGTGACGACCCCGCCGCGGCGACGCCGGTGATGGCGGCGGGCTGGGACGACGGCCGATTCTTCCTCGCCTCGGAGGACGGGCGGTATCGCCTGAACGTCGGCGGGTGGATCCAGCCGCGATACGAGTTCCGCCGCACGCCCGACGACGAGGACACCAGCCGCTTCCGCCTGCGCCGCGTGCGGCTGAACCTGACCGGGCACGTCTTCGACGAGGCGCTGACGTACCGCGTCATGCCCGATTTCGCGGGCGACGCCGAGCTGTTCGACGCCTGGGCCAATTACGCCTTCGACCCGCTCGTGCAGGTGCGCTTCGGACAGTTTTCGGTGCCCTTTCACTGGCACTTCTGCGTCAGCGCCAACCGGCAGCACTTCGCCGAGCGCGGCCTGGCCGGGGCGCAGTTCGGCGTGCCGGCAGGCTATGACCTGGGCGTGTTGCTGCACGGTCAGGACGAGGCCGACCGCTTCGCCTGGGGCCTGGGCATCTTCGACGGGGCGGCCCGGGGCACCCGCCCGCGCGACAACACGGGGCACCTGGTCTCGACGCGCGTGCGCTGGGCCCCGCTGGGTGAGCTGATCGCCGAGGAGTCCGATCTGGCCCAGTCCGAGCAGGTCAAGGTGACGCTGGCAGGCGGGGCGCAGGGGGCGTGGCGCAGCGAGCTGCGGGCGTGGGATCTTGGGCGTTCGCCGGCGGGCAACGAGCGGGGCGAGTTCGCCACGGGCACCGTGGACGCCGTGCTGCACTGGCGGGGGCTGTCGCTGGTGGGCGAGGGGTATCTGCGCCGCGTCTGGCCGGACGATTCGGCCGTGGACGCCTACACCGGCTGGGCGTACAGCACCGGGGCAGGGTGGTTCGTGCTGCCGCGGCGGGTGGAGGTGGTGGGGCGATTCGGCCAACTCATGCTCGACCGCGACGACGGGGCGACCCGGCAGCGTGAGTGGGCGGCGGGGTTGAACCTCTACCACCGCGGGCATCGCTGGAAGACGCAGGCCAGCTACATCAAGTACGAGCGCGACGCGGGCAATGAGCACGTGTGGATCGTGCAGCACCAGTTGTGGTTCTGAGGCGGTTCGTGAGAAGGGTGCCCCGGGTTCGTACGGGCGCCTCGCGAAGCCGCGAGCGGCTTGACCGCGCGAGGAAGCGACGACGCGCAACGCAGCGAAGGTCCGGGAACTCGAACCGACAGCAGATGCTTCGCGACCTTCGCCCGCTTCGCTTCTTCGCGGTTTATCGATGGCCGGGTGTATGAACCGATCTCACCCCCGCAGCGCGTCCCACGCCGCGGCGATGGCGTCGTCGTCGACGGTGTCGACGATGTCGACGCGCCCCAGGGCCGTGGGCAGCACGAGGCGGATGCGGCCGGCGGCGACCTTCTTGTCGTGACGCATGATCTCGATGAGCTTGTCCGTGGCCGGCAGGTCCGCGGCGCGGGTGGGCAGCTCGACGGCCGCGAGCAGGGCCTCGACGCGCGGCAGCAGCTCCGGCGGGCAGAGCTCATGCTCCACCGCCAGGCGCGTCGCGGCGACCAGGCCCAGGGCGACGGCCTCGCCGTGGAGGTAGCGCCCGTAGGCCGTGCCCGCCTCGATGGCGTGGGCGAAGGTGTGGCCCAGGTTCAGGTGCGCCCGCTCGCCGGCCTCCTTCTCGTCGGCGATGACCACGGCCGCCTTGATGCGCACGTTGCGCTCGAGCAGCTCGACCATGACGTCGCTGTCGAGGCGGACGATGCGCCGGTGGTTGGCTTCGAGAAACGCGAACAGCGCCGCGTCGCGGATGATCGCGTGCTTGACGCACTCGGCCAGGCCGGCGCGCAGCTCGCGCGGGGGGAGGGTGGCGAGCGTGTCGGGGTCGATGGCCACGAGGCTCGGCTGGTGGAACGCGCCGATGAGGTTCTTGCCCTGGGGCACGTTGACGCCGGTCTTGCCGCCCACCGACGCGTCGACCATCGCCAGCAGCGTGGTCGGCACCTGGACGAGCGGAATGCCGCGGAGGTAGGTGGCGGCGGCGAAGCCGGCGGTGTCGCCGACGATGCCCCCGCCCAGCGCGATCAGCGGGCTCTTGCGCTCCAGGCGGGCATTGAGCAGCGTCTCGTGGAGCCTGGCGACGGTCGCCAGCGTCTTGTGCTGCTCGCCGGCGGCCATGGTCGTGAACGTGGTGTCGTAGCCGGCTTGCGTCAGCGAGGCCAGCGCGGCCTGGCCGTGGGTGTCGGCGATGGCGGCGTCGGCGACGAGGGCCGCGCGGGCGTGGGGGGCGACGTCGCGCACCGTGGCGCCGAGGCGCGCCAGCAGGCCCGGCTCGATGATGACGGCGTAGCGGTGGTGCGCGAGGGTGAGCTCGACGGTGGGCATGGGGGGAGTTTACGAATTCAGAATTCAGAATGCAGAATGCAGAAAACCAGGAGGTTCGCATCGTGGCATTCGGGGCCTGGGAGAAACCGCGAAGGTGCGAAGAAGGCAAAGGACGCGAAGAGGATTCAGTTGGTTTGATTCTTTGCAGCGTCGCGCCTCTGCGCTCTTTCGCGGTTTGGTGGGCGACTCACGTTGAGGTTCGGGTTATTCAGAGGTCCCCTTATTCATTCTGAATTCTGAATTCTGAATTTCCCCCCTACCCCGGCAGGATGCGGAACAGCGGCGGGTGCAGGCCGGTCGTGAAATAGTAGATCGTGCCGGCGGCGCTGAACGCGAGGATGGACAGCAGCTCGGCGGCGATCAGGCCGACGGCGAAGGGCTTGATGTGGTGATAGGCACGCTCGCCGCCGATGGTGATGACGGCCCACTTGAACATCGCGGCCAGGAAGAAGGAGAAGGCGAAGTGGGTCATGGGGTAGGTGCCCCAGACGACGAACAGCACGGGGTGGATCGGCCACCAGGGCACGCGCAGACGGGCGACGGCGCAGATCCAGACCAGCGCCAGGCCCAGCAGCGCCCAGCCGACGACGCCGGCGTCCGGCCGGGCGTTGCGCAGGTGGTCCATGGCGGACATGTTGACGGTGTCGCCAAGCTCGCCGCGGGCGTGCAGCTCGTTGATGGCGCTGGAGACGTAGTCCAGCGTCAGGCGGGGGAGCATCTCGGCCCAGCCGTCGTCGGGCCGGAACCCGCGGTTGTACTGGATGGTGAGGGTGACGGTGAAGGCGACGGCGAGGCCGACGACGCTCACGACGATCAGGATCGGGGCCAGGCGCGCGGGGGAGGCTTTGCCCATGCGTTCGCCGAGTCGCAGGGCGTTGACGATGTAGGGGCCGATCGACTCGCGCGGGTCGGCCATGAACACGAGCGAGGCGAAGCCGAGGATGATCAGCGACTCGGGCCCGATGCCCTGGACGCCGAGCAGCCCGGCGAGGATGACGCTGGGAAACCACATGGGCTGGGCGTAGAACAGGCCGGTCTCCGCGTTCAGCCGTGCCTGGACGAGAAAGACCATGAGCACGCAGGCGATGAGCATGACGGCGAGCAGGGGCGAGAGGCTGGCGTAGGCGGCGAGCAGATAGACGATGGCGAGGGTGCACAGCACCAGGCCGCGGAGCGCCCAGACGGCGTAGGCGGGCACGTCGGGGCTGGGCTTGGCCAGGCCGGCGGCGCGGCCGACGACGTGCAGGTAGTAGTGCCGGCCGAAGTAGAGGATCATCAGCGTCAGGCCGGCGTAGGCGCCGAAGCGCAGGGCGTTGCCGTTGTTGCCGATGTTCCAGGGCGAGTTGGTCAGGCTGGTGCCCGAGCGCAGCAGGATCGCGCCGAGCACCAGCCAGAGCACGGCCGAGACGCCGAGGCTGAAGGAGATGCGGGTGTTGATGAAGAAGCCGAAGCCCACGGCGGAGAAGAAGATCGCCGGGTGGAACACGCCCCAGGAGTCGGGCACGCGGGAGGCGTTGGGAAAGAGCTGGCGCAGGGGGTTGAAGTCGAACTGGCGCTCGATCTGCGGGACCCAGTCGTGCCACTGGTGCAGGCCGTTGAGCCCGTGGATGGCGGCGACGGCGAGGAAGGCGATCCAGAAGAGCTGGCTGCGCGTCAGGTCGGGCAGCCACGCCCGGCCGCTGCGGCGGGTGGCCTCTTCGAGAAACGCGACCGTCGGGTAGGCCATCAGCTCCCGATGAGCCCACTGCGGATGCACGACGAGGATCATCAGCAGCCCGGCCAGGCCCATCAGCAGCGCGGCGAAGATCCAGAGGCGGATGACCGGCCACCAGGCGGCCCAGGGCAGGTCGCGCGGCGTCAGCGTCTCGTCGCCGTCGTGGCCGCCGATCAGCGAGCCGGTGATGAACGGGTCGTAGTCGGCGCCCAGCAGCAGCACGCCCGAGCCGGCCGGCCCGGGGCGGATGATGCCCGGCAGCGAGCGCTCCAGCAGGTCGCGGGCCAGGGTCAGCCGCTGGCGCTCGGTGAGGTTGTCGACGTCGTTGAGCCGGACGATCACGTGCTCGGGCAGGTCCAGGCCGGCGAACGCGTCCAGGTGGAGGTAGGCCTGCTCGGCCAGCGCGTGGTTGATGCCGGCGACCAGGGTGCGCCGGTCCTCGGGGCCGACGTACTGGCCGGGCTCGAGGCTGTGCAGCAGCGCGCGGGCGTCGGGCCCGAGGTGGCGGCGCAGGTGGGCGACAGCGGCGGCGGGG
>SLDI01000584.1:0-7496 GCA_007125385.1 Phycisphaeraceae bacterium
CACGACCCATCAGCAGCCTCCACCGCCACCAAATCCGAAATCCGAAATTCGAAATCCGAAATCCAACCCCCCCATGCCCACCAGCACCGTCGAGAACTACCTCAAGCAGATCTACCTCGAGCAGAGGCAGGACACCGACCACCTCGTGCCCATGGGCCAGCTCGCGGAGAAGATGGGCGTCGCCCCCGGCACGGCCACGGCGATGGTCAAGGCCCTGGCCGGCGCCCGCCTCGTCGACTACACGCCGCGCGACGGCGTGCGGCTGTCGGACGAAGGCACCCGCCTCGCCCTGCAGGTGCTCCGCCGGCATCGCCTCGTCGAGCTGTTCCTCGTCAAGGTGCTGCACCTGGACTGGTCGGAGGTGCACGCCGAGGCCGAGGAGCTCGAGCACGCGATCAGCGACAAGGTGCTGGCCCGGATCGACGAGCTGCTGGGCCATCCCGAGGCCGACCCCCACGGCGACCCGATCCCCCCTGCCCACGGCTCGCCGCGCCGACTCGAGCTCATCCCCCTGGACCAGTGCCGCCCCGGCCAGAGCGTGCGCATCGCCCGCGTGCGCGACCAGGACCCCGAGTTCCTCCAGTTCGCCGAGCGCCACGGCCTGACGCCGGGCGTCGAAGCGATCGTCGAGGCCAACACCCCCAGCGCCGACGCGATCACCCTGCGCCCGGGCGACGCTGACGCCGTGACCATGGGCACCAAGGCCGCGTCGAAGATCCTCGTCGCCGCGGCGGAGGGGTAACTGGGAAGCAACGAGAGAGGGCAAAGAAGAGCCATGATGTCTCACGACAACGCCCGCCGATCTTCCATTGGCCGAATCGAGGCGGCCACCGTCCTGAGCGAACTGGCAGGCATGCAGATTACGAAAACGTGGCTGAGCGTTGGCTCCACAATCTTCCTGGAGCTCGGCAAGCTGTGTGAGACCTCTCTGCCGTCAGGGAACCGGATGGAATCCGGCGAGGCGACCATCTTCATCGAGTGGGACTGGCGCGTGGAGCGACCTCGGTCGATCGAGTTCGGCAGCACGAGCAGCGAACGCAGGCTCAAGAGCGGCATTCAGCGACTCGTCGGACGACGAGTTCGGGAAATGACTGTGGACGGTCGCCTCCCTGAACTGACAATCGCGCTGTCCGGCAATCGTTGGCTCCGGTCGTTCATGACGGACGCATCGCAGCCGATGTGGCACGTGTTTCTGAAAGACCGGTCCTGCCTGTTCGTCGAGCGTGGGCGTCTGCGTCGCGAGACCTACCACGAAGGCGTTTCGGCGGTGCCGTGATCTGAAAGCACCAAGCTTACGGTCGGGGCCGCGGACTCACGCCGCGCTGGCCGCGGCCACCGGTTCGGCGAGGCGCTGCATGACCAGGATCATGGGCTGGTTGGCGTTGACCTTGCTCGGGGCGGAGGCGGGTTGGAAGCCGCCGACGGCCTGGACCTGGGCGATCAGCTCGTGCGGGCGGTAGCCGTGGCCCCCGATGCCCGGCGTGGGGATGCCGGCGGGCGGGGGGAGGATGACCACGGCGTAGCCGGCCGGGCGCACGACGCGGCGAAGCTCGCTCAGCAGACGCACGGGGTTGGGGTGGGCGTCGAGCTCGTCGGGGACGATGGCCAGGTCCGTGGCGGCGTCGGCGACGGGCAGGCGCTCGAGGCTGTGCTGCTCGATCGTCGGCGGCTGGGCGGGGTAGGTGCTGCGGGCGATGCAGCGGCGGGCGAGCTCCACGGCCGCGGCGTCGCGCTCCAGGCCTGTGCACGCTAGGCCCTGACCGGCGACGAGATGCGGGATCAGCCCCGTCTCGCCCCCGACGATGAGCAGGTGGTCCGGCCGGCCGGCCTGCTGGACGACCTGACCGATGATGCTCGTGCGCACGTCCACCCACTGGCGGTAGGACGGGGCGTCGGTGTAGCGCTGCCAGGGCGTGCCGGCGATGGGGTCGGCGGCGGCCTCGGCCGCGACAGGGGAGTCGGCCGGCCCCGCACCCGCCGCCGTCAGCGGCGCGAACACCGCCGGGTTCCACAGCAGCGGCGTGCCGCGGTAGCGGTGGCGGACCTCGTCAAGGTCCGGGGCGAGGCGGCAGAAGCCCCACTTCCTGCGGAACGTGTCGAGCGTCTGGCTGACGCCCGCCTCGGAGTCGGCCTTGGTGGCCCGGGCCGCCCGCAGGCCGTGGCGATGCACGAAGCGGACGTGCGGCACGGCGATGCAGGCGAAGCCCGCCAGACGCGACCGCAGGCCGAAGTCAATCGTCTGCCCGCGCAGCATGGCCTCGTCGAAGGGGCCGACGGCGTCCCAGACGGCTCGCTTGCAGCAGTAGAAGCAGCCCATGACGTGGTCGACCTCGACGGCCTGCGTGATCTGGTCGGGATGGGCGCCGGCGGCGACGTGGTGGTAGCCCTTGGGGTGCAGGACCCAGTCGCCGAAGGCGTGGACGCGCCCGGCGGGGTTGAGCTGCAGCGGGCCCACGACCCCGAGGCGGTCGGGCCCGGCGTCGAAGATGGCGCACAGGCGCGACGCCCAGTGCGGGGTGAGCATCTGCGTGTCGCCGTCGAGACGGACGAGGATCTCGCCGCGGGCCTGGCGATACAGGTGGTTGGCGGTCACGGACAGGACGCCGCAGTGCTCGGCCTCGGTGAGCGTGAGCAAGGCCTGGCCGTGCCGCCAGGTGCGGCGGGACCATTGGCGGAGGGTGTCGAGGCCGTCGTCCGTCGAGCCGTCGTCGTAGGCCAGGATCTCCACCGGCGTGGGGTCGTCGTGGAGGGTGTCGTGCAGGGACTGGAGCAGGTCGCCGATGAGGTCGGTCCGGCCGTCGCGGCTGGAGCCCCGGCCGTTGTTGAAGTTGGGGATGAGGATGGAGACGCGGGGGCGCGGCGACGGGGAATGAGCGGACATGGGGGTGTTATCGGCCCGTGGCGGTGTGGGCACTGAAAATGGTGTGCGGCGGCGCGCAAAAAGAAGCGCGGCCGGGCGTGTGCCCGGCCGCGCTGCGGTTGCGTTGCGTGGGGTGTGTGTCGCGGGCGATCAGCGCCGACGCCGCATCAGCAGCACGAGCCCACCGAGGCCGGCCAGGGCGATGGTGCCCGGCTCGGGGATGGGCGTGTAGCTGATGTAGTCGATGTAGAGATCGGGGTTGGCGTCGGAGCCGCCGAAGAGGTAGAACCCGCGCGGGCCGTGGCCTTCCTCGTGCACCGAGCCCTTCAGGTCGTCCAGGGCGAGGCTGTACGTCCGCGAGGCCGTCGACCCATCCTCATAGGTGGCGGTGACGATCATGTCATCGGTGGTGAAGTCGAACTCCCAGATGATCCACTCGCCCGGTGCACGCACGAGGGGACCGCCAAAAGCCATCGAGAACCAGGTGCTGCCGCTGGCCGGGTTGTTTCCGGTCGCCTCGGCGATGCCGAAGATTTCGTTGACGTTGAGGAACGTGCGGTACTCCAGTGCCGCACCGGCGACGCGGGCGTTGTCCTCCTCGTCCAGGCCCCAGGCGCCCCAGCGCGGGCCCCGCAGGTTCACCGAGCCGTCGGGCTCGCCCTCCTCATCCAGGTTGATGAACCCGGTGTCGTAGATGGCCATCTCCAGCACGCCGGGGAACTGCGTGTCGAAGTCGAAGACGATGTAGTCATTCCGCCCGAGCAGGTAACCGAGGTCACCGTGCTCCGGCGTCTTGCCGTCAAACTCCGTGACGATGGCCCCGGGCAGCATCTGGAACCGCTCCTGGCCGGGGTCGAACTGGGTGTAGAACGGATCCGGGATCGAGGCCGCAGCCGACGAGGCGATCAGACCCGTGGCGGCGGCGGCGATCAACGACGTTGAACAGAATCGATGCAATCTCATAGCAAACCCTCCAAAAAGTACGTAAACAACGCCAGAAACATGACTTGTGCGCAGAAGACCCGGCGTGAGGCCAACTGCCCGAGGTGGTGTCTCCCTTCCACGCTCGCCGAGCACCGGCTGCGGTCCTCCGAGGCCGTAGCCGACCGTCCGTTCTGGCCGCCTCAACGCCGACGGCCTACCGAGCGGTGTATGGAAGATAACCCCAGTGGCCGGCGTTGTCAAGGGACAAATCACAGATCACTCCGGTTTTCGCCGGGCGGGGGGCTGGGGCAACATTCCAGCCGGGCCGGCGGGCCTGCCGATGCCATCGGTATGCCCCAGAACCCGGTTATCGGGCCCCCCGCCAGCAGCGCCGCCGTCGCGGCCTTCCACGTCGAGCGCGACGGCGACGCCGGCCTCGCGCTGATCCGCGGCGCCTGCGCCGCCGAGCCCGCCCCCGCCGATTGGCCCCGGTTGCTGGCCGAGCCCTTGATGACCCTGCACAACGTGGCCCTGGTCGGCGGCAAGCGTCTGGCGCCCGACGGCCGGGTCTTCGCCATGGGCGAGTTCGTGATCCATCCCAAGGGGTTTCACCGCCTCGGCCAGGGGGTGCAGGCGACGGCCTACCGCTTCCCCGAGGAGGTGGACGTGCTGCTCGGCGGCGTCATGGCGGTGCGGGCCGACGCCTACGACGCCGTCGCCGGCGACGAGGCGATGGCGATGGGCGGCTTCGGGACATTGGAGCTGGGCCTGCGCCTTCGCCAGGCCGGCTGGCGCTGCCTCGCGGTGCCGCAGGTCGTCGTCACGGACACCTTCACGCCCGACCTGCGGCAGGCCCCGGCCCGCGAGCTGGCGACGCGCTGGCGCTTCGACTGGCGTGCGGCCGACCTCGACGCCGTGCGCGAGCATCATGCGGGCACGGGGTTGTTGTGGAATGAGCGATTCCACAGCCGGGCGATGGCGTTTGACAAGTACGACAGCCGGCCGGCGATGCACTGGCAGAGCTACCGGCAGGTGGACGTCTACCGCCAGCGGGCGGATGAGCTGGTCAAGCTCGCGGCGGCGAGCGGGCCGGGCGGGGCCGGGGGTGGGGGTGCCACTGACAAGCGGAGTCCGCGGAGCTTGTCAGTGTCGAACGCCCGAAGCACTGACAAGGCCGGGGACAGCCTTGTCAGTGGCACCCGACCCAGCGCCCTGGATCTGGGTTGTGGCGACGGGTTGTTCACGCACCTGCTGGCGAAGCAGGGGCTGACCGTCACCGGCGTTGACCCGGAAGCTGCCGCCATCGAGCAGGCGAAGGCGGAGGTCGCCCAGCAGCGGTATGCGGGCGACGCGCCGACGTTTGAGGTGGCGACGGGCGAGCGGCTCGGCTTCGCCGACGCGAGCTTCGACGTGGTGATGATGCTCGACGTGATCGAACATCTGCCCAACCCGGTGGCCGTGCTGTGCGAGGTCTCCCGCGTGCTCGCGCCCGGCGGGGCGCTGGTGCTCAGCACGCCGGCGTGGCAATACGGCGGGTGGTCGGACGCGGTGTATCACGTCACGGAGTATGGGCCGGAGGAGCTGCAACGGCAGGTGATGGTGGCGTCGGCGATGCAGATCGAGAAGATGGGGAAGATCGGCGGGGCGTACCGGGACCTGGTGGTGGTGGCGCGGAAGGCGGGCTGAGTTCTGATTGCTGATTTGGAGAGCGATCGCAGGGGCGTGTGACGCGGATCGCTTCGCGGGTGCCCCACAGCGCCGTGAGCTCCACGGCTCTGGCGCGGATGTAGGGTGGGTAGAGCGAAGCGAAACCCACCAGCTTGGCTGACGACCCACGACGCTCGCGGTGGGTTTCGCTTCGCTCTACCCACCCTACGACGGAAGTGCACGGCGTTGGGTGCCACTGGCGGCTTGTCCGCCAGTGCCTGGGCGAAGGCGTGCGGGCGCGGTGGATCGAGGCGACGATCGGGGCAACTCGTTGGCGTGGATCGGATGCCGCCGCCCCGGGACCACCGGTCCCGGCTTTATAGGCCCGCGGCCGGCTCAACCGACGGCTGGCGCAGCCAGCGGCGCATCGCGGCGGTGGGCTCGGCGTCGGGGTGAGCGCGGGCGATGGCGGCGGCGAGCAGGCCCATGAACATGGGCTGCGGCCGCAGCGGGCGGCTGGTCAGCTCGGGGTGGAACTGGGCGCCGACGAAATAGGGATGCACGGCCGCGGGCAGCTCGAGGATCTGCATGATCGGCTGCTTGGGATGGCGCCCCGAGAAGACCAGCCCGTGCTGCTCGAGCGTGTCGATGTAGCCCGGGTCGACCTCGTAGCGATGGCGGAAGCGTTCGCGGACGGTCAGGGGCTGGTCGTCGCGTTGGCCGCGCGGCCGACGATCCTGGTAGAGCAGCGCGGCCAGTGAATGCGGGGCCACGAGCACGTCCTGCCCGCCGAGGCGCATCGACCCGCCCAGGCCCTCGATGCGCTTCTGCTCGGGGAGGATGTCGATGACGGCGGCGGCCGTGTCGGGGTCGAACTCGCTGGAGCCGGCGCCGGCGATGGAGCAGACGTGGCGGGCGTAGTCGATCACCGCCATCTGGAAGCCGAGGCAGATGCCGAGATAGGGCACGCCCTGCTCGCGGCAGTGGCGGACGCAGGCGATCTTGGACTCGGTGCCGCGCTGGCCGAAGCCTCCGGGCACGATCACCGCGTGCACGTCGCGCAGGGCGGCGGGGGCCTCGGCGGGCTGGATCCGCGTCGTGTCGATCCACTGGACGTCGAGCCGTGCGGAGAGGTGCGCCGCGGCGTGCTCCAGGGCCTTGTCGATCGAGGCGTAGGCGTCGCGCAGGGCGGCGTACTTGCCGGTGATGCCGATGCGCAGGTCGAAGCGTCGCTCGGCGGTGAGCTTGGAGACGAAGACGCGCCACGTCTCGCGGGCGGTGTCCTCGTGGGCCTGGTCCACGCGGGCGTGCAGGTCCAGCAGCGAGAGCACCTCGCGGTCCAGCCCGGCGCTGCGCAGGGCCTCGGGCACCGTGTAGACGCTCGGCCGATCGTGCATCGAGAAGACGCGCCGCATGGGCACGTTGGAGAACATGGCGATCTTCTGGGCGGCGGACTCGGCCACCTCGTGGGCGGCGCGGCAGGCGATGATGTGCGGCTGCACGCCCGCCTCCATGAGCTTGCGCAGGCCGAGCTGGGCCGCCTTGGACTTCTGCTCGCCCAGGGCGGGCGGCTCGATGACGTAGGTCAGGGCGACGAAGCAGACGCTGTGCTCGCCCTCCTCGAACGCGAGCTGGCGCAGGGCCTCGATGTAAAACGCGTTCTCGTAGTCGCCCACGGTGCCGCCGACCTCGACGAAGACGACGTCGGCCTGCTGGCGGACGGCGAGCTCGCGGAGCATGTACTTCACTTCGCCGGTGACGTGGGGGATCATCTGCACGTCCCGGCCGAGGTACCCGCCGTGGCGCTCCTTGTCGAGCACGCGGCGGAAGACCTGCCCGCTGGTGGTGTAGTTGTCGGCGGTGAGGTTCTGGTCGAGGATGCGCTCGTAGGTGCCCAGGTCCATGTCGGTCTCGAGGCCGTCGTCCAGGACAAAGACTTCGCCATGGCGGTAGGGGTTGAGCGTGCCGGAGTCGATGTTGAGGTAGCCCTCCATCTTGATGGGGGCGACCCTGAGGGACTTGTCCTTGAGCAGCTTGGCGAGCGAGGAGGAGAAGATGCCCTTGC
>SLDI01000397.1:0-22896 GCA_007125385.1 Phycisphaeraceae bacterium
GCGACGCGCGGTGCGGCGACGGATCATCGCCCGGTGCACGAGCGGTCGTATGAGCGGCTTGGCCTGGCGGCGCCGGCGAGCTGGCAGGCCGAGGCCGTGCAGCAGCGCTTGCACGAACTGGCCAGGGAGCTGGCGACGGCGCGCCTGGCGGAGCGGCGCCAGGCCCTGCGCGAGCAGGCGCAGCGCGAGCAGGATGAGCTGGGCCAGCAGCAGCGGCAGCTTGACGAGCGTTGCGCGGCGATCGGGCAGCGGCTGGGCATCGCGTTGGTCGATCTCGATCGCCCGGCATGGCTGGCGACGTTCGCGGGTCGCCTGGCCCAGTGGCAGCAGGCGATGCATGAGAAAGAGGGCGCGGCCGCGGCGCTTGAGGATGCCCGGCAGCGCCGGGACGAGCTGGTGCAGCGGATCAACGCGGCGCTGGCGGCGTTCGGCTACGACGCGGCCGATCAGTCCGAGACGCTCGGCGCTTACGTCGAGGATCTCGAGGCCCGGCGGCAGCGGCGCGACGAGCGGCGCGGCGCCGCCGACGACGCCCGCCGCCGGCTCGAGGAGGAGATCGGCCCGGCGCTGGGTCGGCTCGACGAGCAGGAGATGCGGCTTTTCCAGGGGCTGGGGCTGGAGGTCGGCGACCTGGCGACGCTACAGCAGTGGGTCGGGCAGCTTGAGACGTATCGCACCCTGCGCCGCACGCTGGGTGAGCGGGAGGCGGTGCGCGACCATCACGGCCGGCAGCTTGCCGATCGGCCGGAGCTGCTGGGGTCATCGATGCAGGAGCTGGGCCAGCGCCGCGACGGGCAGCAGCGGCTGGCCGACGAGCTCGAGGCGCTGCGCAAGGAGCTGACCGAGAGCGAGCTGCGCATCGCCCAGGCCGAGCAGGGCCACGACCTGACCGATGCGCTGGCGCGTCGTGATGCGCTGGTGGCCGAGGCGTGCGAGCTGCGCGAGCGTGAGTGTCGCCTGGCGGTGGGGCAGTTGCTGCTGGATCACGTGCGCGACGTCGGGCAGCGCGACGCCCAGCCGCAGGTTCTGCGCCGGGCCGATGCGTACTTTCGCCGGTTCACGGCGCACCGGTTGGGTTTGGGGCTTCAGGAGCGGAGCGAGCGGCCGGGGTTTGTGGCCCACGACCTGGTGCGCGAGCGTCAGCGCCGGCTCGAGGCGCTGTCCAGCGGCGAGCGCATTCAGCTTCTGATGGCGGTGCACATGGCGTACATCGAGCACCACGAGGCGGTGAAGCTGCCGCTGGTGCTCGACGAGGCGCTGGGCAACAGCGACGACGAGCGGGCCGGGGCGATCATCGACGCGGTCGTGGCGATCGCCGGCGGCGGGCGGCAGGTCTTTTACCTGACGGCGCAGCGCGACGAGGTGGGCAAGTGGCTGCACCGGTTGGAGGCGGAGGGGCTGGCGCATGCGCGGATCGACCTGGGGCAGGCGAGGCAGGCGCCGCCGCTGCCGATTGCGGCCGTCGCCCCGCCGCAGGTGCCCGCGCCGGGGTCGATGTCGCACGAGGAATATGGCCGGGCGCTGGGCGCGGGGGCGATCGACCCGTGGAGCGAGGCGTCGGGGTCGATCCACCTGTGGCACCTGATCGACGACACCGAGGCGCTGCACGCGCTGCTGGGCCGGGGCATCGCCACGTGGGGCCAGTTCCAGTCGCTACACGCCAGCGGCGGGGCGGGGCTGGTCGAGGGTGGCGAGGCGCTGCATCGGCGAGCCGAGGCGGCGGTGCGGGTGATCGAGACGCTGTGCCGGCTGTGGCGGGTCGGGCGTGGCCGGCGCGTGGATCGCGCGACGCTCGAGGCGGCCGAGTGCGTGGGCGAGAGCTTCCTTGATGCGCTGAGCGAGCTGGCCGAGGCGTGTGACGGCGACGCGGCGGCGCTGCTGGAGCGGGCGGAGCAGATCAGGGGCTGGGGCGCGGCGCGGAACGGTCGCCTGCGTGAGCACCTCGAGGCGGTGGGCTGTCTGACGTCGGCGGAGCCGATCCCGCGGGGCGAGGCGTGGGCGCAGGCGCTTGGGGTGTGCAGCGAAGCCCTGAAGGAGGCGGCGCTCAGCGACGCCTGGCTCGAGCGGACGTTCCGGGCGATCTTCGGCCCGGCCGAGCATGAGCCGGCGGCGGAGGGGGCGACGGCGGTCGAGTCGCGATGACCCGAATCATTCAGAACAACCACAGAGACACAGAGAGCACAGAGGCAAGACCTGTCTGATACGCATTCGGATCAAGGCTTGGACGTGGGGTGCCCCGTGGCACCCGCACAAGGAATCATCCGGCTTCGTATCATTCCCTACTGCTCAGTGATCTGTCCGTGCCTCGGTGTTTCTGTGGTGAATAATCCGGGTTAGCGGGGCGATATCAGTTGGCGCGGCGCGAGGCGAGGCGTGGCCTGGAGCCAGGGCGTCGCTGCCTCGATCATCTGATCCGGCTCGACGCGCATCAGGCAGCGCAGGTCGGCGGCGTATCGCTGGCTGCGGCAGCGCGGGTCGCACGGGGCGCCGCGCAGGATGACCAGGTCGTGATCGCGCAGCGGGCGCCAGCGCTGCTCCTTGGCCGGGCCGAAGATGGTGACGATGGGCAGGTCGGTCGTGGCCGCCAGATGCGTCGGGCCGCTCTCGTTGGAGAGCATGACGGCGGCGCGTTCGTACAGCGCCAGCAGGTTCTCAAGCGACGTGGACAGGGCCAGGGCGCGCTGGGGATGGCGCATGGCCGAGCGCACCTGCTGCATCAGCGCCTGCTCGCTCGGGGCGCCGATGATGCAGACCTGGGCTGCGTGGCGCTCGATGAGCGTGTCGGCGACGCGGGCGAAGCGCTCGGCGGGCCATTGCCGCCAGCGCTTGCCGGCTCCTGGATGGATGACCACCAGCGGGGCCTGCGTGTCGGCGTCGTGTTGGTGGAGCAGCTCGGCGATGGCCGCGTGGGCCTCGTCGCCGGCGCGCAGGCGCACGGGCGGGGGCAGGCGGGACTGGCCGATGCAGTGCAGCAGGCTGGCGTAGCGGTTGAGCACGTGCGGGCCGTGGGGCCCGCCGTCCTCGGGCAGGGCGTGGGAGTAGAGGCGGCGGCGGTGTCGGCCGCGGATCGTGACGCGCAGCGGGGCGAGCGTGGCGGCGGTGAGCAGGGCGCTGCGCGGCAGGCCGGTCAGATCCAGCACGCATCGGTAGCGGCGTGCCGCCAGGCGGGCGAGCATCGCCAGCGGGCGCAGGTTGGCGCGCAGGCCTCGCCCTTTGCTCGCCTGCTGCGGGTAGGCGCAGATGCGCCCGGCGGCGGGCAGGCGTTCGAACAACGGGGCGTACCGCTCATCGACGAGCAGGTCCGGCGGGTCGTGGAAGTGCTCGAGCAGGCGCTGGACCACCGGCAGCGAGATGACCGCGTTGCCCAGGTGGCGGTCGATCATCACCAGCAGCACGCCCGCCTGGTCGGGTGCAAGCGACTGGAAAGTGGTGGCTGGATGTGACACGGCGCGACTCCCGCTGCCCCCGTCACGTGCGAAGGCGACGCCCCTTGGGAAGGCACACGCTGACAACAGATCAACAGCGCGTGTGAAATGTATGTCAGCCGCGCCGTGCGGGCAAGCCGGCGCGGGTCAGCGCTGGCCGGGCGGCGGATCAAACATGGGCGTCGCCGGCTGCTGGCGTGCGCCGACGCTCTGGTCGGCGAACAGGACGTTGAAGCGGTCGGCGTGGCGGGGCAGGAGCGTGCGCTGGGCGAACACGTGGCCGTCGGCGTGCCGGCCCGGGGCACCGCGCGGGCGAGCCGGCGTGCGGCCCATGGTGCCGTCGTAGAAGATGGCCCGGTCGTCGTTGACCTGCTCCTGGGTCAGGCGATCGCGTAGCAGGACGGCGTTGTAGCCATAGCTGACGTCCCACTGCCGCTGGCCGTTGGCGCGCACGGGGATGGCGCCCGGCTCATCGTCGGAAGGGCATTGCAGATGCGGCGGCTCGAAGAAGCTGAGGCCGGACGCTGGTAGCGTGCGGGGCGTCAGGCGCACCTCGAAGGCGCGGGCGACGGCCTGGTCGGGCAGCCGGGGCAGGGACCGCACCTCGAACGCCAGCGGCGGGAAGGCGCCGTAATGCTGCCGGCCGTAGAGCCAGGTCGCCATGCCCATCTCGCGCAGGTGGCTCTGGCATGTCGCGGACTGTGTGGCCTGGCGCACGTGCCGCAGGGCCGGCAGGAGCAGCGCCATCAGCAGCAGCATCAGCACGATCGTCACCATCAGCTCCACCATCGTGAAACCGGGGTTGTGACCGCGTCTGGCAGGCATGAGTGCCCCCACTTGGTCCGGCTGTCGCTCCCTGGCCTGAGATCGGCCGATGCGGGCCGGCGTCTGGCGAAATCGATCACCCCCTCGCCTACTCCAGTTTACTCTCGATCATCGGGGTGACGCCAGCGGTGGCGGCTGGGCCGGACGCCGGAGCAAGAAAATTACCCTTGTCGCAGGCGGGGCCCGCCCCTACATTGGATGTTTGTTTCCGCTGGGCACGTGGATGGGGCACATCCAGCGATTGCGGCGCCGGCAGGCGTCCCGATGCTCGAATCGACTGAACTTGCTGCCGCTGGCATCCAGGAGGTGTCGCCTTGCCCGAGATTTCTACTGCCGCCGTTGCCGGCGCGGCGCGTCCGATCGATGGCGCCGCCCGGCCGCAGGTCCGTGGCAAGTTTATCTACGTCGGCGACGAGAAACTGCACCTGCGTGGGGTGACCTACGGGCCGTTCCGCCCCGGGCCTGACGGGTGCGAGTATGGCGACCGCGAGCGGGTGGAGCGCGACTTCGCCGTGATGGCCGAGCACGGCATCAACGCGGTGCGCACGTACACCGCCCCGCCGCGCTGGCTGCTGGACATCGCGGCGAAGCAGGGGCTGCGCGTGATGGTGGGCCTGGCGTGGGAGCAGCACGTGGCGTTCCTGGACGAGGCGGGCACGCGAAGGCGCATCGAGCGCAGCGTCCGCGATGGTGTGGCCGCGTGCGCCGGGCATCCGGCGGTGCTGTGCTACGCGATCGGCAACGAGATTCCCGGCCCGATCGTGCGCTACAGCGGGCCGCGGCGCGTCGAGCGTTTCCTGCATCGGCTGTACCGCATCGCCAAGGCGCAGGACCGCGAGGCCCTGGTCACGTACGTCAACTTCCCCACGACGGAGTACCTGCAACTGCCGTTTCTGGACTTCCTGGCCTACAACGTCTACCTGGAGGAGCCGGAGAAGCTGACGGCCTATCTGGCGCGGCTTCAGAACCAGGCGGGCGACCGTCCGGTGGTGATGGCGGAAGTGGGCCTGGACAGCCTGCGCAACGGCGAGCAGGCGCAGGCCGAGACGCTCGACTGGCAGATTCGCACCGCGTTCGCCGAGGGGGTGGCGGGTCTGTTCGTGTTCAGTTGGACGGACGAGTGGCACCGCGGCGGGCAGGACATCGACGACTGGGCGTTCGGTCTGACCGACCGCGCCCGCCAGGCCAAGCCGGCGCTGGAGCAGGTGGCGGCGAGCTTCGCGGCGACGCCGTTCGCGCCGGACGGCGACTGGCCGGGCGTGAGCGTGGTGTTGTGCACCTACAACGGCGCGTTGACGATCCGCGAGACGTGCCAGCGGTTGACGGAGCTGGACTATCCGGACTACGAGGTGATCGTGGTGGATGACGGCTCGACGGACCAGACGCCGCGCATCCTGGAGGATTTTCCCGGGTTCCGCGTGCTGCGCACGGCCAACGGCGGGCTCAGCCGGGCGCGGAATCAGGGGATGGCCGCGGCCCGGGGCGAGATCGTCGCGTACATCGATGACGACGCCTGGCCGGACCCGCACTGGCTGCGATATCTCGTGCATCGGCTGAGGACGAGCGATCACGTGGCCGTGGGCGGGCCCAACCTGCCGCCGCCGGATGACCCGTGGGTCGCGCGGTGCGTGGCCCACTCGCCGGGGGGGCCGAACCACGTGCTGCTGGACGATCGCACGGCCGAGCACATCCCGGGGTGCAACATGGCGTTCTGGAAGCGTACGCTGGCGGCGATCGGCGGCTTTGACGAGCGGTTCCACACGGCGGGCGACGACGTGGACATCTGCTGGCGGTTGCAGGAGCGTGGCGGGACGATCGGCTACCACGGCAGCGCGCTGGTCTGGCACCGCCGGCGTCCGAGCCTGCGGCGGTACCTGCGGCAGCAGCGCGCCTACGGGCGCGCCGAGGCGATGCTCGAGGCCAAGTGGCCGGAGAAGTACAACGGCCTGGGGCACGTCGTCTGGCATGGGGAGCTGTATGGCCAGGGCATTGCGCAGCCGCTGCGCTGGCGTCGCTGGCGGGTGTATCACGGGGTGTGGGGCAGCGCGCCGTTTCAGCGGGTGTACCCGCGGCCGCTGACGCTGGCGCAGTGCATGCCGCTGATGCCCGAGTGGTATCTGCTGATCGTGGCGCTGATGTTCGTGTCGGTGCCGGGGCTGATCTGGCAGCCGCTGCTGCTGGCGGTGCCGCTGCTGGCGCTGGCGGTGGGGGTGCCGCTGGCGCAGTCGATGGTCAACGCGCTGCGGGCGCCGATTCGTGCGGCCGACGGCTGGCAGGCGGTGCGGCAGCGGGCGGTGATCGGGCTGATGCACCAGTTGCAGCCGATGGTGCGGCTGTGGGGGCGGCTGACGGCGCGCCGGGGGCAGGGGCGCCTCAGTCGCTGGCGTCTGGCCTGGCCGGGGCTGCGGCGCGATGCGATCGTCGAGGAGCACTGGCGCAGCGCCGAGCAGCGGCTCGAGGCGCTGGAGACGGCGCTGCGGCAGGCGGGGGTGCGCGTGTCGCGCGGCGGGGAGTGGGACCGCCACGACCTGGAGCTGCGCCTGGGCATGCTGTCGACGGCGCGCGTGGCCATGGCCGTGGAGGAGCATGGCGGGTGGCAGATGGTGCGGCTGCGCTGCTGGCCGGTGCTGGCGCCGACGGTGGTGGGGCTCGTGCTGGCGACGATGGGGCTGGCGTCGCTGGCGTGGCTGTGGCAGAGCTACGGGGCGGCGGCGGTGCTTGCGGCGGTGGCGCTGTCGCTGCTGGTCCGGGCCGCGGGGGACGCGGCGGCGGTGATGAGCGCGTATCGCGAGGTGGTGCGGCCGCCGGCGGAGCAGGTGCAGGAGGCGGCGTGATGCGCGTGCTGGTGGTCGGCTGGTTCAGCTTCGAGCATTGCGGAGCCACCGCGGGCGACATCATGTCGCGCGACGTGGTCTGCCGCTGGCTGCGTGAGGCGGCGGTGGCGTTCGACATCGCCACGGCGCCGCCATTTGCCGACGGGGTGGACTGGCAGGCGGTGCGGCCGGAGCGCTACACGCACGTCGTGTTCATCTGCGGGCCGTTCGGCAACGGCTCGCCGATCACCGAGTTGCTGGCCCGCTTTGCGCATTGCGCGCTGCTGGGCGTGAACGTGTCGATGCTCGATGCGCTGGAGAACTGGAACCCGTTCGAGGCGCTGTGGGAGCGGGACAGCTCACGCGACCGGCGGCCGGACCTGTCGCTGCTGGCCGAGCAGCCGCGCGTTCCCGTCATCGGGCTGATTCTCGCGCATCGGCAGAAGGAGTATGGCCAGCGGGCGCGGCACGACGTGGTGGAGAAGGTCATCCGTGAAGTGCTGGCGCAGCGGGACGCGGCGGTGCTGCCGATCGACACCTGCCTCGAGGCCAACGCCAACGGGCTGACGAGCCCGGCGGCGATCGAGGCGTTGATCGGCAAGGCCGACGTCGTCGTCACCACGCGGCTACATGGGACGGTGCTGGCGCTGGGCCAGGGCGTGCCGGCGGTGGCGGTGGACCCGATCGCGGGGGGGGCGAAGATTCATGCCCAGTGCCGGTCGCTGGATTGGCCTTATTGCCTGCTGGCGGACGACGTTGACGCGGCCGGGCTCGCCGACGCGCTCGACGCCTGCCTCGCCCCGGCGGCGCGGGAGCGGGCCCTCGCCTGCCGCGACCGGGCCGTCGAGCGTCTGCGGCCGATCCGGGACGAGTTTCTTGGGGCCCTTAAGCGTTCGGCCCGCGCGGTGCGCTCATGAGCGAGAAGCTTCGCATCGTCGTCACCGGCCTGGCCGCGACGTATCCGTTCGGCGGCGTGTTCTGGGACTACATCCAGTACCTGCTGGGGTTCAAGCGGCTCGGCCACGAGGTGCTCTACCTCGAGGACACCGGCCAGTGGTGCTACGACGCGCGGCAGCAGACGTTCGTCGCCGATGGCCGCGCCAACGCGGCGGCGCTGGCGCGACACCTGGCGCGTCTCGACGAGGACCTGGCCGGGCGCTGGTGCTACCGCGACGCGCTGGGGCAGGTGCATGGCCGGGATTGGGACGCGGCGCAGGCGTATTGCCGGCAGGCGGACGTGTTCGTGAACATCTCGGCGGCCTGCCGGATGCTCGACGAGTACTTCGACGCGGGGCGGACGATCTTCATCGACAGCGATCCGATGTACACGCAGGCGTCGGTGCCCGAGGTGGCCCGCGGCGAGGCGGACGCGCTGACCGCCCGGCGCGTCGCGGACATTCAACGTCATGACGTGTTCTTCACGTTCGGGCTGAACGTCGGCCGCGCCGATTGCCGGATGCCCACGGCGTTGTTCGACTGGCGTGCGACGGTCCAGCCGGTGCTGCTGGACTGGTTCGATGGCTTCGCGGTGCCGGTGGCGGAGCGTCGGCGGGTGCTGACGACGGTGGCGTCGTGGGAGCCGCGCGAGGATGGGCCGGTGGTCGATGGCGTGGCGTACCGGGGCAAGAGCGTGGAGTTCGAGCGGTTCATGGAGCTGCCGGGGCGCAGCGCGTGGCCGCTGGAGCTGGCGCTGAGCGGGGCGTTTCCGGCGGCGCGTCTGGCCGAGCATGGCTGGCGGGTGGTGCCGGCGCTGGAGGTTTCGCAGGATCCGTGGGTCTACGGGCGTTACCTCGGTGACTCGGCGGGCGAGTGGAGCGTGGCGAAGAACGCGTACGTCGCCGGGCGCACGGGCTGGTTCTCCTGCCGCAGCGCGTGCTATCTCGCCGCGGGGGTGCCGGCGATCGTGCAGAGCACGGGTTTTGAGCACGCGATCGAGACCGGCCGGGGGCTGCTGAGCTTCGCGACGCTCGAGGAGGCGGCCGAGGCGATCGAGCGCGTGGCCGCGGACCCGCATGGCCACAGCGAGGCGGCGCGCGAGCTGGCGCGGGCGCATTTCGCCGCCGACCGGGTGCTGGGCGGGATGCTTGAGCAGGCCTTTGCCAGCGACACCGTGAGATGAGCGAGACATACCCTGCGACGGACGAGCTGGCGCAAGGCCTGGCCGCGGTGCTCTCGGCCAACGGCGCTCTGAGCATCGAGCGGCGCAAGCCCAACCGTTACGCCAGCACCTTCGCCAGCGAGATCGTGACCTGCCGCGTGGGCTCGGGCCGCGTCGAGCTGCTGTGCAAGTACGGCCCGGCGGGCGAGGACAACGCCATGGCCAACCGCCACCGCGGCGGCGTGCCTTACGAGGCGAGCGTCTACGAGCGATGCCTGAGGCGCGCCGGCTGCTCCACGCCGGCCTACCACGGCCGGTTCGATCTGCCGCGCGCCGGCCAATGCTGCCTCGTCGTGCAGTACCTGGCTGGCGCCCAGCCGGCGGGCAAGATGGTGCATCGCTGCCCGCTGTCGCAGGTGGCGACATGGATCGGCCGCTTCCACGCGATGCACACAGGGCAACTGGATGAGCGGTGCTACGCATTTCTCTGCCGGTATGACGCCTCGTATTACCGCTTCTGGGCCGAGCGCGCGGCGATGCAGGCCAGCGATCATCGCGACGCGCGCTGGCTGGCGGAGCTGTGCACTGCGTTCGCCGACCGTGCGATGGAGCTGCTCGGGGGTGACGAGACGCTGATCCACGGCGAGTTCTACCCCAGCAACGTCCTGGTGCAGGACGAGACGGTCTACCCCGTGGACTGGGAGTCGGCCGCGATCGGCGCCGGTGTGATCGACCTGGCGGCGTTGACTGAGGATTGGTCTGTCGAGGAGGTGCGCGCCTGCCGCGATGCGTACGTGGCGGCGCGCTTCGCCGGGAAGGCGCCCGGCGACTTCGACCGCCGTCTTGACGCGGGGCGGCTGTACCTGCATCTGCGCTGGCTGGGTGGCCGCGTCGACTGGAAGCGCCGCGCCCGCGCCCGGCGCAGCCGCCTCGACGCCGTGCGCCGGATCAGTGATCGCCTGGGTATCATGCGCGTCTGAGCGTCGGCGCATGGGCGAGGGAGCGAGCTGGCCATGGATCTGATCGTTGTCGGGCTGGGCTGGGCGGGCCTGCGTCACGCGCAGGCGATCCGCGCGGTGGCGTCAAAGGAGGATGTGCGTCTCGCGGCCGTGGTGGATCCCGACCGCGAGCACCGGGCCGGTCTGCTCGCGGAGCTGGGCGAGCCGGCGGCGTATGACACGCTGGGCGAGGCGTTGGCGGCGCATCAGGGGGCGGCGGTGGTGCTGGCGACGCCGCACGCGCTGCACCGCGCGGGCGCCGAGGAGGCGGCCGGTGCGGGGCGGGCGGTGCTGGTCGAGAAGCCGATCGCCCCGACGCTGGCGGACGCCGACGCGATGATCGACGCCTGCGGGCGAGCCGGCGTCACGCTGATGGTCGCCGAGTCGGCCCGCTACAACCTCACGTCGATCCGCCTGGCCGAGGTCGTCGCCGCCGGGCGGCTCGGCCAGCCGCTGGCGGGGCGCTTGAGTTTCGTGGGGTCGGGGACGCAGCAGTACGGGTACCCGGGGCGGCGTGCCTGGCTGAGCCGGCCGGAGCTTGGCGGCTCGGGCGTGTGGCTGCTCAACGGCATCCATCATGTGTCGTTGGCGCGCATGCTGCTGGGGGAGGTCAGCCGCATCACCGCGCATGAGGTGCGCTCCGATGAGCTGGACGCCCCGGGCGTCGAGGCCAGCGTCATGGCGCTGCTGCGGTTCGATGACGGGGCCGCGGCTCACCTGACCAGCAGCGTGGAGCTGCGCGGGTTCAAGCGTTTCCGCGACGTGGTGATCTTCGGCAGCGCGGGTACCGCCTGGACGGACCTGCGCGACCCGCAGCGTGTCAGCGTCCATCACAAGGACGCCGACGAGCCCGAGGTCATCGACTGCCGCGAGCCGGACACGGGTGGTGCGCCGGCTCACTTCGTGCGCCAGATGCGCGAGTTCATCGACGCGGTAAGGTGCGGCCGGACCCCGGCCACCAGCGGTCCGGAAGAGCGCGCCACGCTGGCCGTCATCGAGGCCGGCTACGAGTCGATGCGCAGCGGTGCGACCGTCGTCGTGGATCGACGGTCTGATTGACCATTGAATGGTGGACTTTACCCGGATGGGCCGTATCAGGGTGCCACGGCTTGACCGCGAAGCGGCAAGCCGTGCGATCGTCGGCAAGTGCACGGCTTGCCCTTCGGGACAAGCCGTGGCACCGGCGCGGGTGAGGTTCAATCAACCATTGAAACGTCATGAATCGGAAGCTGTGTCGACGACCGTGCCCAGCGCCTGCTGGTCCGCGATGATGCGATCCATCAGCGCGCCCAGCGATGCGTCGCGCCGGGCCTCGGCTTCGCCACGATTGAAGTGGGCGGCGACGCGCTGCATGAAGGCGTCCAGCGTCGTCGGGCCGTGGAAGTCGCCCACGACGCGCTTGATCTTCGTGTTGTCGAAGACGACCGACCAGGTCTTGTCGCCCAGCAGCGGGCCTTGCCAGGCCGGGTTGTAGCGGATCATCGTTTCGCTGGGCACGTGGACCAGCCGCGGCTCGTCGGCGCCGACGGCGCGGGCGATGGCGCGGTAGATTTCGTTCCACATGTACGCGTTGTCGCTGGTCAGGTGAAACGCCTGGCCCAGCGCGGCGTCGTTGGCGAAGAGCCTGACGTAGGGCGGGGCGAAGTCCTCGCCGCGCGTGATGGTCCAGAGGCTCGTGCCGTCGCCCGGCACGAGCACGGGGCGGTTCTCGAGCATGCGCAGCGCTGCCTCGTCGCCTTCGCCGAAGGCGGTGGGCCACTTGGTGCGCGACGTGTGGCTGGGGCGCACGACGGTCCAGGGCAGGCGGTCCTGCCGGGTGAGCAGCGTTTCGCAGTCGGCCTTGTCGCGGCTGTAGGGCCAGTAGGGGTTCTCCAGCGGCGCGTCCTCGGTGATGACGTGGTGGCGCACCGGCTTCTGGTAGGCCGAGGCCGAGGAGATGAAGATGTACTGGCCGCACCGGCCGGCGAAGGTGTCGATGTCGCGGCGCATCTGCTCGGGCTTGAAGACGCGGAACTGGTTGACGACGTCGAAGCCGCGCTCGGCCAGGCGGCGGTAGGCGTCGTCGTCGTTCATGTCCCCGACGATGACGTTGACCTCGTCGGGCAGGCCCGCGTTGTGGTGGCCGCGGTTGAACACGTACACCTCGTGGCCGGCCTTGACCGACTCGTGCACGCAGTCGAAGGAGATCTGCCCGGTGCCGCCAATGTAGAGAACCTTCATGCCCGGCAGTCTAACACGGGCAAGGGCCTCGGTGGGCGTTACAATGGTCGGCCCCCGGCATGAGGCGGGCGTTCATGCCACACGAGAAGGATCGTCGATGCTCAGGATCGCGTTGATCGGCTGCGGGGCGCACAGCGGTTCCGAGCATGCCGGGCCCCTGGCCCGCATCGCCCGCGACCAGCCCGGGCGCATCGAACTGGCCGCCGCCTGCGACCGCCAACGCGACCGCGCCGAAGCCTTCTGCGCGCGCTACGGCTTCAAGGCCGCCTTCGACGACGTCGACGAGATGCTGCGCCGGGTGCAGCCCGATGCCTGCGCCGCGATCGTGCCCATTGCGGCGATTCTCGAGGTCTCGACGCGGCTGCTCGAGGCGGGCATCCCCTGCATCATTGAAAAGCCGCTGGGCGAGTCGCTCGCGCAGGCGTGGCAGTTGGCGGAGGTGGCTCGGTGCACGGGCGTGGTGCACCAGGTGTCGGTGAACCGGCGGTTCATTCCATACCTGAACGAGGCGGTGGGCTTCTGCCGCGAGGCCGGGCCGGTGCACTTTTTGCGGGCCACGCAGGCGCGGCACCGCCGGGCTGAGCCGGAGTTCATCTGGGGCACGGGCATCCACGCGATCGACGCGCTGCGCCACCTGGCCGGGGAGGTCCGCGAGGTGCGGACGGCGCGCTTCTGCCAGCCGGCGATGCAAAGCGCGTGGTATGAGCTGTCGCTGCGGTTCGCCGACGGGGCGCGGGGGTGCCTGCACGCGCTGCCGACGACCGGCGTGCACGTTGAGCGTTACGAGCTGTTCGCCGGCGAGCGGGCGGCGGCGGTGGACCTGATCGGGGCCCGGCAGCATCGGCTGCAATGCTGGCAGGGGGGTGAGCTCGTGGTCGACCGGCAGCCGGACGAGGATGAGCCGCCGGAGGTGCGCAGCGGGGCGTATGACGAGCACGTGGCGTTTGTCGAGGCGGTGGAGCGCGGGCGCGCCGGGCGGCCGACGGTCGACGAGGTGATCGACTCGATGCGCATCGGGCTGGAAGCGTTGGAGGCACAGGAGCATTGGCTGTGAATGAGACCGTGATGGAGCCGGGCCGGGAGGTGCCGGTTGACGAGCGATGTGACGTGCTCGTCGCCGGCGGCGGCATCGCCGGGGTGGCGGCGGCGCTGGCGGCGGCCCGGCACGGGGTTCGCGTGGTGCTGATCGAGCGGGTGTTCGGGCTCGGGGGCCTGGCGACGCTGGGCAACGTGATCATGTACCTGCCGCTGTGCGACGGCTACGGCCGGCAGATCATGGGCGGCATCGCCGAGGAGCTGATTCATCGCTCCGTGGCCGAGCTCAAGGCGCCGGTGCCGGCGGCGCGGTTCCTGCCCGTGCCCGAGTGCTGGAAGCCGGGCGGCGATCCGTCGCAACGCAGCGACAAGCGGCTGCTGACCGGGTTCAACCCGTACGCCTTTCAGATGGAGATGGAGCAGGTGCTCGAGGACGCGGGCGTGACGATCATGTACGACACGCGCGTCTGCCAGGTGACGCGACAGGGGGGCGGGCTCACGCACGTGATCGTGGAGAACAAGAGCGGCCGGCTGGCGGTGCAGGCCGAGCAGTTCATCGACGCCACGGGCGACGCGGACGTGTGCCACCTGGCGGGCGTGGCGGTGGAGCACTTCGAGCACAACGTGCTGGCGAGCTGGTATTACGAGATTCACAACGGCGAGCTGAAGTTGATGCAGTTCTCCAACCGCTACGACAAGGAGCATCGCGATGGCAACCGGGCGGTGGGCCCGTTCTACAGCGGCACGGACCATCGCAGTGTCACGCGGCACGTGCTCGACTCGCGTCGCCTGCTGCGCGACAAGCTCGCGGAGAAGCGGGCGAAGCACCCGGCCGACGCGATCTACCCGTTCGGGCTGCCGTCGATCCCGGACCTGCGCATCACGCGGCGGCTGCACAACCGCTTCTCGCTGGGCGAGCGGCACCGCCACGTCTGGCTGGAGGATTGCGTGGGGATGACGGGTGACTGGCGGCGGCGCGGGCCGGTGTACCCGATTCCGCTGCGGTCGATCCAGGCCGACGGGTGCCCGAACCTGTTCGTGGCGGGGCGCTGCATCTCGGCCGACCAGACGGTGATCGACGTGGTGCGGGCGATCGGCACGTGCGCGGTCAGCGGCGAGGCGTGCGGGGTGGCGGCGGCGATGCTGGTGCGCGAGCGGATCGCGGACGGCGAGGTGCCGCTGGAGCGGTTGCAGAAGGCGCTGATCAAGGATGGGGTGCTGATCGATCCGGCGCTGATCGAGCCGGCGTCGGCGGAGGCGGCCGCGGTGACGTGAGGGCGAGGCGTCACGGCCGCGGCGCGCGGCATTGACGTAGGGTGGGTAGAGCGAAGCGAAACCCACCAGGTTTCCCGACAGTCGACGACGTCCGTGGTGGGTTTCGCTTCGCTCTACCCACCCTACATCCACGCCTGCGATTCAAGGTGCATCCGCATCAGCCGTCGTCTTGAGGCGAGGTGTCGGTGCGCGGGCTCAGCTCCAGCAGGCGCACCGTATGGGCGGGCATCTCGATCGTGAGCTGGAGTCGGCCGTCGTCGGTGTTGAGCTCGACGTCCTGACGCGTCGGCTCGAGCTCGGCGATCCGGCGGTAGCGCTCGATGTTCTGCTCGAAGACGTCGACGCCGGCCTCGCCGTAGTAGCGCCGGGGGCTGGCCTCGTGGATGCCGGCCCGCGGCAACGGCTCGAGTCCCGCGGCCGCGGCGTCCTCGTTGAACGCTTGCGTCCAGGCTGTGCGCTCGTCCACCACCCACTCGGCCAGGTGCCACCGCTCGTTCTCATCGAGCAGCGGGTGATCGATCGCCAGCTCGATCGTCTCGATGGCGCGGGTGTGGCGTGGCGGGCGATGATGAAACAGCAGCACGAGCAGGCGGCCGTCGCGCTCGACGGCGATGGCCCCGGCGTCGGCGGCGGCGTCCTCAGGCGCCTGGACGCGGGTGTCGAGGCGGCGGCCGTCGACCATGTTCTCCAGCAGCGACATGACCTGCCCGCGCGGGTGCAGGACGCCGAGCGTGGCGTGGTCCCACTCGAAGATGCTGCGTACGCCCAGGTCATACGCCCGCCGGGCGATCGAGGCGTAGAAGCTGGCCGACCACGCGCTGCTGTCGCCGGCGTAGAGGCGCCGGCCGGCCTCGTCGCTGAGCACGCTGAACTCGCGGATGTCGATGGGGATGCCCTCGAAGGCGTCGTGGCGGTCCAGGCGGGCGCGCATGGTGGTCACGGCGCGGTCGAAGCCGGCGTTGTCCATGCCGATGCGGATGTACCAGGAGGCGGAGAAGAAATGCATGGGCAGGCCGGTGTCGCCGGCGTGGTCGATGATGTCCAGGCCCCACTGGTTGCGGGCGCGGACGTGCTGGGCGGCGTCGTCCTCGCCCCATGTGTCGCGGTATTCGTAGGCGAAGGCCGGGTTGAGGATGTTGCCGGGCGAGATCTGCGCCTCGGGCAGAACGCTGAGCACGGCGTCGACGGTGTGATCGAGGTGGTCCATGAACTGGTCGCGCGTGCCGTCCCAGTGGGCCGGGCGCAGGTCGGGCTCGGTGGCGACCATGAAGCTCCAGGACGCGACCTGCTCGCGGCCGAAGGCGTCGATGAGCGCCTGGACGGCCTTGGCGACGTAGCGGTGCCAGACGTCGAGGTCGGCGGCCGGGGCGGTGTTGCCGTAGGCGTTCCAGCTTGGCGGGTCGCTCATCGCGGGCGGGACTTTTTCGAGCATGATCCACGGCCGCAGGCCCGCGTCGAGCACGGCGGTGACGCGTTGGAGCATGGGGCTGAAGTCGGTGATGAGCTCGCCGTCGTCGTCGAGGCCGCGGTACATCTCGGGCCCGTCGCGGAAGCGTCCGCCGAGCGTGAAGTCGACGAGCACCTGGCGGGTGTGCGGGGCGCGGTGCATGAGGGTCTGGACGTCGTTCTCGCCGGTGAAGGTGTAGCCGTCCCACAGGGCGAAGTTGGCCACGTCCCAGAGCCGGTGCAGCGGCTCGCGGGGCTGTCGGCCGTCGATGTGGACGGTGCGTCGGCCGTCTTTCAGCGCCGGCGGAAGCTGGACGTCGGACGAGACGCTCAGGCTCTGGAGGACGGCCGGCGGCAGGGCCTGGGCCTGGTCGGCAGCCTCCGCGCGGAGCGTCTCGGGCCAGTCGGCGACGGGCCGGGCCGGCGCGATCGCGACGAGCTCGTCGTCCAGGTGCATCCAGGCGAGCACCTGGTCATCGTCGCCGTGCCAGGCGAAGCGGATGGTGTGCTGCCGCCCGCGTTGCGGCTGGCGCATCCGCCGGGTGGTGATCTGCGCGGCCTCGTCGCCGGCGTTGTAGCGCGCATGAATGCGCCCGGCTTCGGCGCTGATGCGCACCGCCTCGCCGAGCTGCGCCAATGTCTGCGGCCGCTCATCCGGCCAGGCGTCGCGCAACTCGATCGTCAGCTCGATGGTGCCGGCGTGCGGCGCGAGCACGTCCCGTATTGGCAGGCTCAGGCCCCGGGCATCGCCGATCATGCCGGGCTCGACGCTCAAGCGCCGCGGCTCGTCGCCGGCAGCGCACGCGGCCAGCAGCGGCAGCACGAGCGCGACAAGCATGAGCGAGGCGGACAGGTGGGTCGGCGCGCGGAGGGTGTGGTGCATGGCTCAACTCCCGGTTGGCGGTGATGGCCGATTCTACCACGCGACGGGCCCGTGTCGGCGCGATCCAGCGGGCGAACATCAGATCGGGCGATCCGATACTGCCGGAGCAGCGATTTTTTTACTCTTGCCCGGGCCTCGGCCCTCGGTATAGTTGAGCCAGACGCCCGGGCCCCGGGCCTGGCCCTTTCGCCGCCATCCGGTCGCAAAACACAAGGCTTGCGACACGCCGCGTGACGACGGACCGCCGCTGAATCGGACGATGCGCTGACGGCGCAGGCAAGGAGAAGGAGTTGGCGATGCCCTCACGGTCACGTGTTGGATCGATGCTGGCTGCTGCGCTGGCGATGCTGGCCATGGCGGCGGGTCACACTCGCGCCATCGAGATCATCTTCGAGCCGCTGAACCAGACCACGCATCCGCTGATCGTTGACGGGACATGGTCGTTCACGGCCAACAACCCGGGCTACGACTCGGACGCCTCGGGCCTGGCGAACATCCTCGACCACGTCAAGGACGTTTACGAGGTGGCGTTCCAGGACAGCCAGACGATCCGCATCACCTACTGGTGGGACGAAGACATGACCGCCGGGGGCCAGAGCATCCCCGCGCTGATCTTCGAGAACCCGGAGGGGACGCTGACGCACGCGGTGGTGCGGTTCAACGCGACGCGCACGTTCTACGTTGATCCGACGCCGTGGGAGGACAACCTGTTTCCGAACATGACGCAGCGGCTGTACGACTTCGGGCCCGGCGCGCTGGCGCCGGCGGACCAGGCGGCACGGTTCACCGGCGATGTGCCGGCGGTGTTCGAAGCGGGCTTCTGGGGCTCGGCCGTGGCGGACAGCGATGCCGACGGCGTCACGGATCTGCTGTCGCTGGCGTTCCACGAAGTGGGGCACTCGCTGGGGATGAACGCAGGCTTCTCCGGGTTGCAGGATCAGATCGCCAACGGGCAGTTCGACATGGACCCGAACTGGGTGCGTGGCGCGGTGATGGGGCTGCTGCCGCGCGGCGTCAACCCGGACCCGCTGGATCATCTGGCGGGCAACGACGCGGTGATGGGGTTTCTGTCCGGCAGCCGGCGCACGCGGCCGTCGGTCGCCGACTACCTCGGCATCGCCTCGAGCCAGGGCTGGACCATCGGCGACCTGCCGCGCGTCGACTTCTTGGGCGGCAATGACTGGAACACGGGGTTCAACTGGATCGGCGGGCAGGTGCCGCTGCATCTGACGGACGCGTTCATCCGCCACGGCGGCGTGGTGTTCATGTCCGGGCCGGGCAACGTCAGCAGCCTGACGCTGGACGACGGCTCGTCGCTGCAAAACAGCAACGAGCACCTCTTCGCCGAGCGCGTCACGCTGACCAACACGACGGGCGTACCGATCACGTCGCGCCTGGTGCTCGCGGGCACGGGCATGCTCATCGCCGACGAGGTGGACGTGGGCGACACGACGAGCCTGGACGTGTTCGGGGCCGGCGCGATCGCCAACGTCAGCCATCGCCTGCGCGTGCACAACGGCGGACAGCTCCGCGGCTTCGGGACGGTCAACATCAGCGGGATGTTTGGCGAGCTGATCAACGACGGCGCCATCCACGCGACCAGCGGCGGGACGCTGGTGTTCGCGTCGCCCAACCACCTGGCGCTGAACCTCGACGGGGTGTCCAACAACGGCATCGTGCTGGCGATGGAGGGCAACATCCATTTTCAGACGGGCTTTGCCGGGCCCTTCAACAGCGTGATGAACGTCGGCGAAGGCCGGCATGTGACCTTCGACGACAGCATCAGCTTCGGTGCCGGGTCGCTGCTGCACCTTGCCGGCGGGGCGATGAACCCGGCGACGGTCAACGGGCCGGGCATCATCTTCCTGGGCTGGGCGGCGACGCTGCGCGGCACGGAGCTGGCGGTCGTCAACAACACGCTGTTCATCGGCGACGGCGCGATCGTCGAGTCCAACCCGGGCAGCTCGGAGCTGCGCTTGAACGGCCTGACCGTCATGGAGGGCGGGTCGATCCTGGGCCCGGGCGTGGTGCGGCAGAACGGCGACCTGGTCGTGACGCACAGTTCCACGATCAACCCGCACATCTACGACATGGACGGGCAGGCGGGCAACACGCACGTGACCATCGAGCCGGGCGCGAGGCTGAACGTGCTCAGCAGCCAGATCGCCATGAGCCCCATCAACGACTTCACCGGCACGATCCAGCTCAACGGCGGCGAGCTGCACGTGGCGCCGTCGTGGCGGCTGGACGGCACGATGAACATGCACGAGACCGCCGGCTCGCCGGCCACGCTCAGTGGCGCGGGCGGCGTGAGCGTCGCCCTGCCCGGCAAGGTCCACGTGCTCGGCCAGGGGCAGGTCGACACGGCCGCGGCGATCGGCGGCACGGTGTTCGTCGGCGAGTTCCCGGACCCGGGCCACCTGCATCTCAACGGCATGACGCTGGTCAACTCGACCGCTCACTTCGAGGTCGACTCGCAGAGCGTGCTGAGCTTCAACGCCCACACCACGCTCGCCGGCGGCACGTTCGTCGGCGCCGGCCTCGTCGAGTTCAACGACGTCGTCCACGTCGTGGCCAACACGAGCATCTCCACCGCCGAGACGGACCTCGACGGCTCAACCGAGAGCGCGCAGATCACCATCAACCCCGACATCATCTTCTCGATCTTCTCCAACACCATCGAGCCGGGGCGCGACGACGGGTTCGACGGCGTCATCACCAACCACGGCGTGCTCTACATTCTGCCGAGCTGGCGTCTGGACCACCTGCTGCACATGATCGAGCCGCCGGGCCGCACGCTCATCCCCACCGTCGACGGCGTGGGGCTGATGCACATCTACCACACGGGACTGATGACGACGGACGGCGACGCGCTGGTCAACCCGCCGCTGCTGGTCGACGGCTCGATGCAGATCGACAACGGCACGACGTGGATCAACAACGTCAGCGCCTACAGCGCCACGGCGAGCGTGGACGTCAGCGACACGGCGGTGCTGATCCTCGACGGCGCGTCGAGCTTCGCCGGCGGCAGCTACACCGGCGATGGGCTGATGCGCTTCAACGGCGAGGTGGAGGTGGTCGACGCGACGACGATGGACGTGCTGCGGCTCGACCTTGACGGCGTCGCCAACGCCAACACCTGGACGCTGCACGACGCGCCGTTGACGCTGAACGCCCAGCGGCTGAACGCGACCAACAACATCTTCTCGGGCGTGATGAACCTTGACGGCCCGGCGGCGCGGCTGACGGTCAATCTCATCCCCGCCAGCGCGGCGTGGCAGCTCGGCGGTAACGGCATCATCAACATCGACGCGACGGGCTTCCCGCCGCCGACGATGCTCGCCGGCAGCCCGCTGATCGTACACGGGCGCATCAACGTCGACGGCCGCGTGCGCTTTGAGGCGCAGACCGCCTTTCGCGGCCGCCTTCAGCTCGAGAGCTTCACCACCGACGTGCACTTCGGCGGCGGCGACTTCCACCTCGTCTACGACACGGCCATCTTCGACGGCTTTGGGTCGATCACCATCGACGACGGCACGGCGATGTACCTCGAGCACGCGTCGCACGTGGGCGTGAGCGTGGAGAACCACGGCCGGCTGGAGGTCGGATTCCTGCCCACGGACGTCATCATCGACTTCGTCACCCCGGGGCAGGCGACCATCCGCGGCAACTACAGCCAGCTCCCCACCGGCGTGCATCGCACGGAAGTTGCCGGGCTGAGCCCGGGCACGGGGCATGACCAGCTCGTCGTCACCGGCGAGGCGCGGCTGGGCGGGACGCTGGAGATCGCGGTGATTCACGGCCACGAGCCCGCGTTGTTCGACGCACACGCGATCCTGACGGCTGCGAACGTCGTCGACACCTTCGACCATGTCGACCAGTCCGACGTTGACCCCGCGCACGTCTTCCACGTCGCCTACAGCCCCGTGGACGTGCGGCTGCTCTACCTGCTGCTGGGGGACATGAACCTTGACGGCAGCGTCGACACGGGCGACGTGGCGGCGTTCGTCATGGCGCTGACCGACCCCGCGGCGTACGAGGCGCAGTACGGCATCACGCCCGATTTCGTCGGCGACATCAATCGCGACAATGCGTTCGACACGGGCGACGTCGCGGCGTTCGTGGAGTTGCTCGTCGGCGCCGCGTCGGTGCCCGAGCCGGCGACGCTGGGGCTGCTGGCGATGGGGTGGCTGATGGCCGTGCGGCGACGGCGGTAGGGGGGATGGTCAGGTGTCACGCTCAAGGCGCACGGCTTGCCCTTCGGGTCAAGCCGTGGCACCGAACGCCGTGAACCTGCCCCGGGGCGGAATCGGCGTAGGGTGGGTGCCGCAGCCATCGCTTCGCTCTATCCACCTTCCATCAAAGCCCGCAACTCGGCGGCGTGGACCTCACTCGCCCGCCCGCTCGCGGTAGGCTTGCCACATGTTCGCGGCGAAGGGCGAGTGCACCGGGCCGCCGGTCTGCATGTAGCGGTCGATGTAGGCGAAAAGCGGTTCGTGGTCCCACGCGTCGCGCAGGCCGATCAGCCTCGCCGCGAGCGTGAAGCCGACGCTCGAGCGGCCGACGAGCTCGCGGTATTCGGCGCGCCAGGAGGGGTTGTCGCGCTGCGGGCTCTGGGCGTGGCGGATGCCCCACTCGGCCATGCCCAGGTGATGCTCCTCGTAGCCGCGCACCTGGTAGCGCGACTCGCCGGCGACCGGCATCTCGTCCCATGGCTCGTTGACGGTGAGCACCCCCGAGCCGCCCGTGCGGCCGATGTCCGTCTCGACGATCTCGCGCCGCTGCCCGGCGCCGGGGCCGGCCGTGATCTCCACGATGTTGCCCACCAGCGTCGCGTACCGCGCCGGGTGCGTCACCCCGATGCTCCGCTGGCCCACCGACTCGGCGAGGCCGCGGCATTGCTCGACCTCCAGCTCGCGCTCGACGTCGGCGTGATCGACGAAGAAGTGGTTCTCGTCCTCCTGGAAACGGGCCGTGCCCCCGTCGCGGTAGCGCGGCAGCTCGCCGACGTGCAGCATCGCGCGGGCGTGATCGTTGGCGGACCCCGTGGCCGACGCGTCGTACAGCAGGTACCCCGCCAGCACGATCGGCAGCTTGCGCCCGTGGCCGTGGCCCCCGTCGGCGGGCCAGCCCCCGCCCGCGTCGATGATGCCGAAAAAGTCGATGCCCATCTGCACCATGCCCTGGGCCAGGCGCGTCCGGTCGCCGACGTCCCCGAGGCAGAGCAGCAGGGCCGCGTCGCCGATGTGCCGGGCAATGTCACGCCCGTAGCTGGGCATGTGGTTGTTCGGCCGGATGAACTGCCCCGTCCAGCCCGTCTTGTGGTCCAGCCAGAGGCGCGACAGGCCGCGCTCGTAATGCTCCAGCGAGGGCGTGGCCTGCACCGACGTCAGCGACGGCAGGCGCGACAGGTCCATCGCCGCCGCCCGCAGGATCGGCTTGTGCTCGCCGCTGTAGGGCGGGCGGAACGCATCCTCGGGCGGAGCCTCCGCCAGGCACGTCAGCACCGCGGCGTCCGCCGGATACCCCCGGCTGCGGTCGTTGCCGTACAACCCACCGCCGGGGGGGTTGAACGTCTCATCCTCGCCCCGGCTTCGCGTCGAGACCAGCGAGCGGTTGACCCGCAGTTCCAGCGGAAAGCTCACCGACACCTCCGGCTCGTAACCGCGCGCCCGGCTGTCATATCCCTGCGCCGCACCCGGCTGAGGATTGACCATCGAGCCGTGACGACGCGAGCCGGCCTGGCCGTCGGGCCCGCGCGTCGGCGCCGGGTCGACCTGCACCACCGTGACCGCCCTGGCCCCGGCCGCCGGCACGACCCACCAGTCACCGTTGACGAACTGGCCCGCCCGGACGGGCTCGTCGAAGGTCCAGGTGA
>SLDI01000199.1:0-7472 GCA_007125385.1 Phycisphaeraceae bacterium
CTCTGGACCGCGCCCAACCCGATGGGCTGGTCCATGACCCACGTCTCGATCGTCCCGATGGAACTCGACGGCCGACGCATGTACATCTACAGCGCCAGCGGCGGCGTGGCGGGCGTCGACGCGGCGACGGGCGAGCTGCTCTGGCACACCGACGCCTGGACCGTGCGCATCGCCACCATCGCCTCGCCCGTGGTCGTTGGCCCGGGGCGGCTGCTGCTCAGCGGCGGGTACAACGCCGGCAGCGCGCTGATGCAGATCGAGCGCGATGGCGACGCCTACGAAGCCGAGATCCTCTGGCGGCTCACAGCCGAGGAGTTCGGCGCCACACAGCACACGCCCATCTTCTATCGCGATCACCTCTTCGGCGTCAGGCCCGACGGGCAACTGGTCTGCCTGGACCTGGACGGCCGCATCCGCTGGACCAGCGGGCCGACGAACCGCTTCGGCCTGGGCCCGTTCATGATCGCCGGGGATCTGATCTACCTTATGGATGACCACGGCCGACTGACGCTCGTGGAAGTGTCCATCTCGACCTACAAGCCCCTGGCCAGCGCCCGCGTGCTCGAAGGGCACGAGTCCTGGGGGCCGCTGGCGCTGGCCGGCGATCGCCTGCTTGTGCGCGACCTGACCCGCGTGAAATGCCTGCACCTGGGCCCGCCGCGCTGACCGCCAACCCCCGACGCTCATGAACCGACCCGCCGCGTTGCCCACGATACCCCAGCCGCCCGTCGACCAGCAGGGCCGGACGATCGACGAGCGGTCCGAGCACGGGCCGCAGCTTGTGGTGTTCCTGCGCCACGGCGGCTGCACTTTCTGCCGGCAGGTCCTGGCGGACCTCCAGGCCCAGCGGTCGCGTATCGAAGCGCAGGGGCTGGGCATCGTGCTGGTGCACATGGATCGTGGCGAGCGGGCGGCCGATCTGTTCACACGGTACGGGATGCAGGACGTGGCCCGGATTGCCGACCCCGAGCAGCGGCTCTACGCAGCGTTCGAGCTGCGCCGCGGGCGATGGTGGCAGCTTCTCTCGCCGCTCGTGTGGTGGAAGGGCTTTGTCGCGTGCATCGTGCGCGGCCACGGGATGGGGCGATTGCGTGGGGACGTGCGCCAACTGCCCGGGAGCTTCATCGTGCACCGCCGACGGATCCTCCGCGCGCATCGCCCCGATACGCCGGCGGACCGACCCGATTTCTGTCAGTTGCAGGATCCGACGTGAGCCGCCCAACCAGGAGAATCAAGCGTGAAAAACCCGAGTTTGAGGACCGGTACCGCAGGCTTTGCGCGGATGGATGGCGTGGCGGATGCGGCGGCGCTGGCGCTCTGCGTCACGGCGTGCCTGGTGTTGATCCTGGCGTCGGCCGCGACGGCGGAGGTGGTGGGATGGCGCAGCGACGGTACGGGCTCGTATCCCGGTGCCGACGCCGTGGCGCAATGGTCGGAGACGACGAACGTGATCTGGAAGACGGCTCTTCCGGCGTGGGCCAACGCCACGCCGGTGATCGTCGGTGAGCGGATCATCGTTACGTCCGAGCCCACCGACGTCCTTGCCTTGGCCAAGGCCGACGGCGAGATCCTGTGGCGAGTCTCGCTGGACTACGCGTCGGTTGGCATCGCCGATGCCGGCCGGCGGCCGCGGGCCCATGGCAGCAACGGCTACGCCTCGCCGACACCCGTGAGCGACGGCGAGCAGGTGTACGTGCTCCTGGGCACGGGGGTTGCGGCCGCGCTGGACGTCCGCACGGGCGAGGTTGCGTGGGCGCGGCTGATCGAGCAGCCGCGCCACGGCTGGGGCCACAGCGCCTCGCCGCTGCTGGCCGACGGCAATCTGATCGTGCACATCGGCCAGCTTCACGCGCTGGACCCACAGACCGGCCAGAGCCTCTGGGCCGTCGACGCACCCGTTCGCTGGGGCACGCCCGTGACGACCAGCGTGGGCGAGACGCCGATCATCATCACCCCCGCGGGCGACGTGTTCCGCGCCGCGGACGGCCACCGCCTGGCGCAGGAGGTGGGCAGCCTGGCATACGCGACGCCGCTTATCGATGGCGACCGCGTCTACTTCATCGAGAACAACGCGGTGGCGATCCGGCTTCCCGCGTCCGCGGCCGAACCTTTCGACGTCGACAGGCTCTGGACCGCTCGCATCCAGGGCTCGCGTCATTACGCGTCGGCCCTGCTGCACGAGGGGCTGCTTTATGCCGCGTCGCGCGAGGAGCGCTTCGCCGTGCTCGACGCGGAGACGGGCGAGGTGCTTGACCAGTCGCGCCTGCGCCTGGGCGGCCGCAGCGCGGACAGTGTCTACCCCAGCGTGACCCTGGCCGGGCCGCATGTGCTGGTCAGTTCCGAGAGCGGTCAGACGCTGGTGTTCGCGCCCGGCCGGGAGCCCGAGCAGCTCGCCCATAACACGCTCGAGGGCTTCCGCGCCAGCCCGGTGCTTGACGGCGATCGGATGTATATCCGCGGCTTCGAGCACCTTTACTGCATCGGTCGCACCGACGAGCCGTAGCCCGAGCGTCGGCGAGGCCGGATGCTTCACCACAGAGGCACAGAGACACAGAGAGGCCACTGAGGAAAAGGAAGTTATCGATGTTTCGCAGACGCTTTGCGGCGCGCAGTCTGCGCGGCGCACGTCGAGGCGACCGTGTTGATGGCGTCGCTAAGAGCCTGGCAACAATATTCTCACCTCTGTGCTCCCTGTGCCTCTGTGGTTATTTTGAATCATTCGGGCGAGGCGGCGGCATTGTCGGGTGTTGTTGCGTCATGGCCCGGCGATCGGCTGCGCGCCCACGGTCAGGGGCACGAGCGGCTCGGGCGACGCGAAGCGCAGGGCCGCGGTGGGGCAGGCTTCGACGCAGGCGCGGGCGGCCTGGCCCAGGCCCCGGGCAATGCCCGCGCCACCGGGCACCGCCAGGTGAACGTCGAATCCGCGGCCGACGAAGCTCAGTCCGATCGGCTCGCCCATCTGCCGGACGATCGCCACGCAAAGCCCGCAACCGATGCACTTGCCCGGCTCGAAGACGACGCCCCCCTGCCGCTGCACCCGGCTCAAGCGGCGGCGCGCGCCCGGGTAGCGCCGAGGGTTCGCACCGTACTGCGTCGCGAGCGCCCGGATGCGGCAATCTCCCGCGCCGCGACAACTGCATTGGAGGCATCGTCCAGCCTCAGCCCGCGCCTCGGCGCGGTTGAACCCTCGCATCAACCCGCCTTCGGGGCTCAGGCGATCGTCCGGGCTCGCTTCGAGCATCAACGCCGCCAGCTCCTGCTCCGCCAGCCGGCCCATCGATACGTTGACCGTCTGCTCCGCATCGGCAGGATCGTCGCCGCGCAGGTAACGGTCGATGCATCGGGCGGCGTCCTTGCCCTGGGCCAGGCTGCGCACCGCCAGGCGCGTCCGACCCAGCGTGCCGCCGGCGGCGAACACGTCGGGCCGCTGCGTCTGAAACGTGCGCTTGTTGACGCTCACGCCCCGCGACGTCGTGGCCAGAGCCAACTCACCCGCCTGGCCATGCACCGGGCCCATCGCCAGGAGCACGGCGTTGTGGCGCCGGCGAAGCTCATCGAGTGTGCCGTCCACGCCCATGTGCCAGTTCATCACGAACTGCGCACCGAGGCGACGGATGATGTCGATCTCGCCATCGAGTACGTCCAGCGGCAGCACCTGGCGGTCGATGGCGTAGCGCAGGGCGCCGCCGGGCTGGGCGTTATTGTCGTAGAGCGTGCACGCGTGGCCGCGAAGTTGCAGGTCATACGCCGCCGCCAGACCCGCGGGCCCGGCCCCGACAACGGCGACCGTCCGGCCACTGGGCGCCTGACACGCCGGCACGAACGGCTCGTCGCGGGACAGGTCCTCGTCGGCGACGAATCGCTTGAGCAGGCACACCGCCACCGGGGCGTCGCCGGGCTTGCGGCGACACCCACCTTCGCACGGCGCGGGGCAGATGCGGCCGAGCACCGCGGGCAGCGGGATTTCCGCTTTGACGGTGCGGATCGCGGCCTCGAACTCCTCGCCGACGATCTGGCGCATCATCAGCGGTACATCCATGTAAGCCGGGCAGTTGTTCTGGCACGGCGCGACGCAGTCACCGGCATGATCGCTCAGCAGCAGTTCAAGGGCAGTGCGCCGCGCCGCCCGCACCTCGTCGGAGTCCGACTCGATGACCATGCCCTCGGCCGCGGGCAACGAGCATGCCGGACGCAGCCGCGGTGAGCCGTCCACCTTCACCAGGCACAGCAGGCAACTGTTCTGCGGTGGGTAGCCCTTGTGGTGACAGAGTGTGGGAATGTCCAGCCCCAGGCGCCGCGCCGCGTCCAACACCGTGGCGCCCGCGGCGACTTCGATCGTCTGCTGGTCGATGCTTATACGCGGCATGGCGTGCTAACTCACATCGATGGCCTCGTGCGGGCACACTTCTCGGCAGGCGTCGCAACGGGTGCATCGTTCGTCGTCAATCTGATGAGGCTGGTACGGGGTCATGGCGATCGCCTCGACCGGGCAAACCTGGGCGCAGAGCGTGCAGCCGATGCAGCGGTCGTTGACGCGGTATCGGATCAGGTCGGTGCAGCGGCCGGCGGGGCAGCGGCCGGCGAGGTGCTGCTCGTATTCGTGGCGGAAATAACGCAAGGTCGTCAGCACCGGGTTGGGCGCGCTGGCGCCGAGGCCGCAGAGACTGCCTGCGGTCACCTGGCGGGCGAGGCTCTCGAGTTCGTCGATGTCCGCCGACCTGCCGCGCCCCTGGCACAGGCGGGTGAGGATCTCGTGCATGCGCCGCGTGCCGATGCGACAAAAGCTGCACTTGCCGCAGGACTGATTCTGGGTGAACTCCAGGAAGTAGCGCGCCAGCTCGGCCATGCAGTCACCGTCGTCGAGCACAACCAGGCCGCCCGAGCCCATGATCGCGCCGGCGTCGGCGAGCGCTTCGTAGTCGATGGGGGTGTGGGCCATGGACGCGGGCAGGCACCCGCCGCTGGGCCCGCCGATCTGCACCGCCTTGAACGCGCGTCCGTCGGCGGGGCCGCCACCGATGCCGAAGACCACCTGGTGGATGCTGGTGCCCATCGGCACCTCGATGAGCCCGCCGCGCTTGACCTTGCCGGCGAGGGCGAACACCTTCGTGCCACGGCTCTGCCCGGTGCCGTGGGCGGCGAACGCCTCCGGCCCATGCCGGACAATCCACGGCACATCCGCCAGTGTCTCGACGTTGTTCACCAGCGTCGGCACACGCCACAGGCCGCGCTCGATGGGGTAGGGGGGGCGCATCGCCGGCGTGCCGCGTCGGCCCTGGATCGAGGCGATCATCGCGGTCTCCTCGCCACAGATGAACGCCCCGGCCCCCTCGCGCACCGACAGATCAAGCGGGGCCCGTCCGCCCAGGGCGTCGCGGCCGATGAGCCCCGCCTGCGCGCACAGCTCGATCGCCCGGGCGATGCGTCGCCGGGCCAGCGGGTACTCGTGGCGTATATAGAAGATTCCTTCGCGGGCACCGATGGCGTGGGCGGCGATGGCCAGGCCCTCGATCACGCGCAGCGGGAACGACTCCATGAGCGTGCGGTCCATGAACGCGCCGGGATCGCCCTCGTCGCCGTTGCAGATGACGATCTTGCGGTGGGCGCTCTGCTGCCGCGCCATCGCCCACTTGCGCCCGGTGGGGAAGCCGCCGCCGCCGCGGCCGCGGAGCCCCGAGCGGGTGATCAGGTCGATGACGCCGGCCGGGTCCGCCTGGGCAACGACCTGTCGCCAGGCGTCGAAGCCGCCGCACGCGAGGTAAGCCTCGAGATCGAGCGGGTCGAGCCGGCCGAAATGCTCGGTGGCGATGCGAACCTGCTGGCTGCGCGCGTGGGTGTGGCCGGGTCTGCGGCGGGGCATGACGACCGCGGCGGGCGACGGCTCGTCGCTGGTCGATGCAGTCGCCGACGGGCCCCGGACCAGACGGTCGAGCGCCTTGACCGCCCACTGCCTGGCCAGGCCCAGGGCGCCGGTGTCGAAATGTCGATCCAGAAGGCTCTCAACGTCGGCAGGATCGATGCCGGCGTAGGTGTGCAGTGCTCCCGCGCGATCCATGACCTGCATCGCCGGGCCGTGGCGGCACAGATCGGCGCAGCCGACGCGCCGCACCGCCACGTTCAGGCGACCGCGCTGGCGCTGCAGGTGATCCATCACCGCCCGGTACACCTGCCCGGCACCGCCGATCAGGCAACACGTATCCAGGGCGATGAGCACCTGCCCACCGCCGGCGGCCGCGGCATGATCGGCGGCTTCATCGGACCACCGTTGGCTCTGCTGCTCGGCGGCCGCCCGCCTGACCGCCTCAGCAACACCGCGCGTGTCGAGGTGACCCAGGGTCAGCTCATCGACCTGCACCACCGGCGCCAGCGCGCAGCAGCCCACACAGTCCACGCGCTCGAGGGTGAATCGGCGGGCCGGGTCGGTGTCGTCGGCTTCGGGGATGCCCAGCTCACGGCGAAGGGCCGCGTCAAGCCGATCGCTGCCGCGCACGTGGCAGGCCGTGCCATGGCAGACGCGAAGCGCGTGGGTGCCGGCCGGTCGATGGCGAAACCGATCGTAGAAGGTGCTCACGCCGAGCACGTCGGCCGGGTGGATGGCGGTCACCTCGCCGATGCGCTCAAGCGCCTCGGGGGGCAGATGGTGGTAGCGGTCCTGCACGGCATTGAGTAGCGGCACGAGCTGGTCGGGCGTTCGCCCGCGCCGGGCCACGAGCTCGTCCACGAAGGCGCGGGGATCGGGCGCGTCACTCATCGCCGGCCTCCGCGATGGCGTAGACGGTCTGCTCGGTGCGGATGTAGATCCGGCCCCGGACCATGGCGGGCGACGCCCGGACCGGTCCGCCCACGGTGCCGGTGTCGACGACCACCGGCTCGTCGCCGGCGAGGTCCAGCACGGTGGTCACGCCGTCGAGGTTGCTCAGGTACAGATGGTGACCGACCGCCACGGGCGAGGCCTGGTACAACCCGCTGAGCCGGTGCTCCCAGCGTTGCGTGCCGTCCGCCATGCTCAGGCCGGTCAACCGCCCGTAATCATCGATCACGACCGCCGTGGCGCCCACGATCAGCGGGCTGGCGATCTCCGGCAAGTGGTTGTCCACCGACCAGCGGTGCTCCTGGACGTCGAACTCCCCCGATTCGGTCGTCGGGACGGCGAACATGGCCCAGGCTGGGCTCACCACGAGTACGAGCTCATCATCGCACACGGCGGTGGAGGCGATGTCGCCATGCGGCCCGGCATAGCGCCACAACTCGCGGCCGTCCGATGGATCGTAGGCCTGCGTCGCGCCGTCGGTGACCACGATCAACTGCACGCGGCCGCCGGTGCGCGCCACGATCGGGCTGGCCCAGGAGGCGCCGGCCTCGCGGTCGAGGCTCCAGCGGGGCTCGCCGGTCTCGGCGTCCAGGGCGTGGAGGTGGTTGACGTCGCCGTGGTCCCACTGGACGATCACAGCATCGTCGTGAACGGTCAGCGA
>SLDI01000188.1:0-7449 GCA_007125385.1 Phycisphaeraceae bacterium
CCTGCCGCCACACCGCCACCGGACAACAACAGAGTTTATGGTCTTATTATAGCAAGCGCCGGGGCGACGTGCGCGGCCGATCTCCCGATATCCGCCGCGCGGCGAGTCCGCGAGCGAGATCGCCGCACCGCCCCACCTGCCCGGCAACGGCGCCGAAGCCGCGATCGCCTTGACCGGCCCCGGGTAGCCCGGCCTCAGAGCCCTGGAACGCCGTTCACCGCTGCCACGGCCAGCGCCCCGGCCGGTTCCGCCACGGTCCAGGCCGTGTGGGCAGGCGGGGGCCGGTGGCGGCTGGTTTGCCGGTGCCCAGGTGCAGCGAGGAACCACGACCGCCCAAGCCATCGCCGATCACCTGATCCACACCGCCGAGTCGAACGCCCTGCGCGGTTCAAGGCAGGAAGATGAACACGAGCACGACGAAGAGGATGAAGGCGATGATCGCCCAGGCGGCGATGAGGTCCCAGCGATCGAGGGTGCGGCGCACCCAGCGGCGGGTGGCGTCGCCGGGGTCGTCTGACGGGCCGAAGTCGTAGCGCTGGCCGCATTCGGGGCATTGGCCGGCCTCGGGCAGGCCGGTCAGCTCGTAGCCGCAGCTCGGGCAGCCACGCTTGTCCTCGGCGTTGAGCATGGGGGGATTGTATGGGGTTCGGGGATCGGGGATCGGGGATCCGCAGCGTCGCGCGCGGCACGGACAGCTTCGCAGACCGCAACCCGCATTCGCGACGCTGGCCGACTCTGCGGATCCCCGATCCCGGAACCCGGAACCCGCAGCCGCTCCGGCAATTCCCTACAATCGCGATTGCGCCGCGACGCGCGGCTGAGCCTCTTGACAGGAGCCTTGCAATGCCCGATCGGCGTGGGCCGGTGGTGTTGATCGTCCGTGATGGCTGGGGGCGCAACCCCCATCGCGAGCATGGCCCGTTCAACGCGGTCGAGCTGGCCTCGACGCCGCGCTGTGATGAGCTGCTGGCGAGCTACCCCTGGACGCTCATTCACACCTCGGGCGAGGACGTGGGCCTGCCCGACGGGACGATGGGCAACAGCGAGGTCGGGCATCAGAACCTCGGAGCCGGGCGCGTCGTCGACCAGGAGTCGGTCCGCATCACCAAGGCGATCCGCGATGGGTCGTTCTTCGAGAACAAGGCCCTTGCCGAGGCGGTGGACCGGGCCAGGCAGCGCGGCGGGTGCGTGCATCTGCTGGGCATCGCCTCGGACGCCGGCGTGCATGGGTTGCTGGATCATCTCTATGCGTGCGTGGAGCTGTGCAAGCGGCGGGGGCAGGAGCGTGTGGCGCTGCACCTGTTTACCGACGGCCGGGACACCGGGCCGTTCACGGGCAAGGGGTTCATCGAGCGAATCGAGGCGAAGTGCCGCGCCATCGGCGTGGGCGAGGTCGCGTCGATCGTCGGTCGGTACTACGCCATGGACCGCGACAACCGCTGGGAGCGTGTCAAGCAGGCGTATGAGCTGCTGACCGGGCGCAGCGAGGAGCTGGACCTGTTCGCCAGCGCCGGCGAGGCGATGCGGGACTATTACGAGAGGCCGACCAACGACAGCCAGCAGGGCGACGAGTTCGTCACGCCGCGCGTCATCGCCGCGAGCGAGTCGGCGTCGCGGGCGACGCGCATCCGCGACGGCGACAGCGTGATCTTCTACAACTACCGCGGCGATCGGCCGCGCGAGCTGACGCGGGCGTTCGTGCAGCCGGACTTCTTCGGCAACGTCAAGCCGTCGCCGGACACGGGCGAGAAGGGCTTTGACCGCGGGCAGATGCTGGACATTGTTTACGTGACGATGACGGCGTACGAGGCGGCGTTTTCGCGGTTTCCCACGCTGCGCGTCGCCTTCGAGAAGCCGCCGAAGATGCAGGACATTGCCGGGCAGTACCTGAGCGAGCGCGGGCTGACGCAGTTCCGCTGCGCCGAGACGGAGAAGTTTCCGCACGTGACTTTCTTCTTCAACGACTACCGCGACGAGCCTTTCCCGGGCGAGACGCATCGCATGGCCCAGTCGCCGAAGGTCGCGACGTATGACCTCAAGCCCGCAATGAGCGCCGAGGAAGTCACGCAGCTCGTGCTCGAGCGTCTCGCGGCCGGGGACTGCGAGGATTTCATTCTCGTGAACTACGCCAACGGCGACATGGTCGGGCACACGGGCAAGCTTGACGCGGCGATCAAGGCGATCGAGGCGGTCGACGCGTGCGTGGGCCGGCTGGTCGAGGCGACGCTTGAGCGCGGCGGCAGGCTGATCGTCACGGCCGACCACGGCAACGCCGAGCAGATGCACGACCCGGGCACGGGCAGCGCCCACACGGCCCACACCCTGTACGACGTCGAGTGCATCGTCGTGGACCCGGCGCTGACCGACGCCGCCACGGACAGCGCGGCCGAGGCCTCGCCGGCGCTGCGCAGCGAAGGGCGCCTCGCCGACGTGATGCCGACCTGCCTGGCGCTGATGGGCCTGGACAAGCCCGACGCGATGACGGGGGAATCCCTGATCGCGCGGCGGTGAATGCAACCACGGAGGCTCACGGGTTCACACCGACAAGCCGCTCGCGGCTTCGCGACGCTGCCGGCGGTTCATGCGTGCTCCCTTTCGCGACCGTCTTGAAAAGCCGCGAGCGGTTGGCGCATGGAGCGACTATCATCGGCGTGGATCGGTGTGCATCGGTGGTTTTTTCGACCCGTGGCGGCGCGAGCTCATGCTGGACGTCATCCTGCTCATCCTGGTGATCGGGTGGGGCGCGCAGACGGTCACGGCCGCGATCGGCGTGGGCAAGTTTCGCCGTCTGCTGCACAAGAAGGGGCGCGAGGCGGCGCGGCAGTATCGCCCGCGAGCGGCGGTGATCGTGCCTTTCAAGGGCCGCGAGCCCGGCCTGGAGGCGAACATCGCGTCGCTGCTGCGACAGGACTACGCCGACTACCGCGTGCTGATGGTCGTCGAGTCGGAGGCGGACCCGGCCTGCCAGGTGATCGACGACGCGATCGCCGTGCATGGCGGCGACCGCGCCGAGCGGATCGTCGCGGGGCGCGCCCCGGCGAACGTGGGGCAGAAGGTGCACAACCAGCTCGTGGCGCTGGCGCATCTCAAGGCGGCGGAGCTGGACGAGCAGGTGTGGGTCTTCGCCGACTCCGACGCCGTGCCCGGGCCTCACTGGCTGGGCCAGCTCGTCGGGCCGCTGGTCCAGCACAACAAGACGGCCGTGACGACCGGCTACCGCTGGCTGGTGCCCGAGTCGGGGCTGGCGCCGCTGCGCCGTTTGTGCTCGAGCCTGGCGAGCGTGATGAACGCCTCGGCGGCGTGCATGCTCGGGCATGACTGGCTGAACCAGGCGTGGGGCGGGTCGATGGCCCTGCGCCGCGACACCGCCGAGGCCGGGCAGCTCGAGGGGCAACTGCAAGGCGCCCTGACCGACGACTACGTCGTGACGCGGCTGGCGAAACGGCTGGGCCGGCGCGTCTACTTCGTGCCGCGCTGCCTGGTCGCCTCGCCGGTGGACCTGGGCCCGGCCGAGCTGGTCAACTTCGCCCATCGCCAGTACCTGATCACGCGTGTCTACGCCCCGGCCATCTACGCCGGGGCGCTCGCGCTGCATGGGCTGTACGTCGTGGGCCTGGTCGCGGCGTGGACGATGCTCGCCCGCGGTGCAATGCTGGGCGACGCGGGCCTGGCCACGCTGGCGGGCGCGGGCCTGGTGACCGTGCTCGTGGCCAACCAGGTGCGCGCCACCCTGCGCGGGCAGGTGGTGCGTCAAGCCTTCGACGAGGCGACGGCGGCCCGCCTGCGTCCGGCGCTGCGCCTGGATCGCTGGGCGAGCTGGCTGTGGATGAGCCTGCACCTGCTGCTGATCCTCCGCGCCGGCATCGGGCGAACCATGACCTGGCGCGGCGTGCGGTATCGCGTGTATGGCCCGCAACAGGTCGAGCGCCTCGACGAGCCGGAACCCGTGCAGGGGCGCGCCGCGGTGGCGTCAAACGAGCGGAAGTAGAGCGCGCCGGCACGGGCAGCGCTTGGCCGGTGCCACACAGCATCCCGACAGGGTGGTGTGTGGCGCCCAGCACCGCGCCACAACGAAGGCGAACGCGGATCACACTCCCCAGGTCTGTTGCTGCATTCTGCATTCTGAATTCCTCATTGTGCATTCACTGCCCTATATTGACGTCACCCAACGCAGGGGGTGCGTCATCGTCAAGCTCCTGAACGACCTGCAACGCTGGTGGCGGCGGCGCGACCGCGTCGGGGCGCGTGGCGAGCGCATCGCCGCGCGCCACCTGCGCCGCGAGGGCTATCGGATCCTCGGCCGCAACGTCCAGCTCGCCGGCGGGGAGATCGATCTGCTCGCGACGACCGACCGCGGCCGCACGCTCGTCGTGGTCGAGGTCAAGACCAACGCCGACGCGGCGGCGGCGATGATCCCGGAGCTGCGCGTCGGGGCGGACAAGCGGCGTCGCCTGCAACGCCTGGGCGTGCAGGCCCAGCGACGCTTCGCCCGCAACCGGCGCGTCGCGCTGCGCTTCGACGTGGTGGCGGTGGCGCTGCGCGGGCGATGGCGCCGCCCGGTCGTCCGCCACCATCGCGCCGCGTTCGAGATGTCCTGAGCCGGAGAGGTGTCGGCTCGCCCTCGGTGCCTCGGTGATTATCGCCCTGACGGCCGGCGGCGGTCGATCTCGCCGGCGAGCTCGAACAGTGCTTCGCTGCGCTGCTGCCAGCCCGAGCCGAGGAACCACTGATGCCCGATGGGCCCGGCGGCGCGGTGCCAGTAGGTGTACACGCCCGTGACGTACCAGTGCATCGGGCCCGTCAGGCGCATCTGGCCCAGGCTCTTGAGCATGAGGTGCGTGCGCTTGACGAGCAGCGCCTCGGCGCGGGCGATCAGCTCATCGTCCAGGCGGGCGCGCCAGGCGTCGTCGATCAAGGCGTGCTCGATGACGACGCGGGCCTCGGCTTCCTGGAGGCCCTCGCGGAAGGCCTCGAAGCTGGGCGTGGCGACGGGGCCGTCGGGCCCAGGCGCCAGCAGTGAGCTGGCCAGGTCCTGGTTGCGCCACGAGCTTTGCGGGAAGCGGTCGGCGGCCCGGCCGACGCGGCGGTCGCCGCGGGCGCGGATGGCGGCCCAGTAGTCGGCGCCGACGCGACCGATGCCGCGCTGGTCGCCGGTGATGTTGAACTCGCCGACGTGGCGCAGGCGGCTGGCGGGCCAGTTGTCGAAGCCGCGCCCGCCGCGCGGATTCTCGGCGAATATGCCCGTCTGCTCCTCCAGACGCTCATCGGCGGGCACCGTTCCGCGTCGGGGCCAGCTCGAACCCGCCCAGCCGTGCAGGCTGCCCAGCGGCGGGTCGTTGTTGGCGTAACGGTTCTGCGTGACGGTGGCCTGGTAACGCACGGAGGCGATGTCGTAGACGCGCCAGTCGCGCACGCCCATGTGCGAGTAGGAGACCCAGGGCAGGTTGCCCGTTAGCTCCGCCAGGGCCTGGACCTCGGCGGGGTTGGGCCAGGCGTCGGACATGCAGCCGACGGCCGCGGCGTCGGTGAGGCCACGCTCCTCGAGCATCGCCAGCACCTGGTCGAAGACGGGCTGCCAGATCGCCTGGCCATCCGGCTCGTCGAAGTGCGGCAGCGTGGCGGTGCCCAGCTCGCCCGAGTCGTCGATCGTCGTGACCACCGGGCCCGTGCCCGCCTCGCCGGTGGCGTCGGCGATGTGGCTCAGCGCCCGCGCCTCCTGGTTGTGCGAGCTGCTTGCGCGGGCACGCTCGGGGTGCAACTGGTAGATCTCCCACGCGTGCAGGACGACGATGGCCGGCCGGCCCATGTGCTCGATGGCGGTGTCGAGGTAGCGCTCAAGGATCGAGTAATCGTGCTCCCACGCCCCGTCGTCGGTGCGCCGCCAGCGGACCATGGACTCGGCCGCGCCCTTGTTGGTGTGCGCGATCAGCGGCAGGTGCAGCACGCGGCTGGAGGTCTCGCCGATGAGCTCAAACGCCTCGGCGATCATCGCCCAATGCTCCTCGCTCCACATCTCGAGCTCGTATTCCAGCGCCGTGGTGTCCGGAACCTGGATGAGCTCGGAGAAGACCCGGCGCTCGTCGACCTCGGGAAGCGTCCAGTCGGCGACGACGAGCTCGACCGGCACGGTCATCGCCGGCTCGCCGGCGGCCTCGATGACCAGCTCGGCCTCATGCACGCCGGCCGGGGCGTCACGCGCGACGTCGAACGTCACCCACACCGGCAGCGTCGCGCCGAAGACCGGCTCAGGCTGGTCGGGCGTGTCCAGGTCGCGCCCCGGGCTGGGGCCCACCTCGCGCACCTCGACGATTTGCGGCGCGCTCTCGGCCAGGGCGCCGAACGGCCGGGGCTGGCGCGGGTAGCGCGAGAAGTTCATGTCCCAGTAGGTGTACCGCTGGCCCCAGACGCCCTCCTCGCCGCCCCACGGCAGGCCGTAACGCACCCGCGTGCGCGTCACGGGCAGCTCACCGTCGACGCGGCCGGCCAGACCCTCGATGGCGGTGCGCGAGCCGACCACCACCTTGCCCGAGGCGATGCCCCCACGCGGCGCGACGATGCGCAGCGGGTACAGCGGCTCGCTGGGCCCGGCGAAGTCGAGATCGAAATCGGTGGCCAGCGGGTCGCTGTTGAACACCTGCACCCCCTCAGGCCGCACCGCCTCGACGCTGACGACGCCCCGGGCGCCCCGGGCGGCGCTGAGCTGGACGTGCTGAATCGCGCAGGTGTTGAAGGGCAGGTTGTAGCGGCTGCCGCGACGGCCCGGCTCGTCGTGGCGCAGCTCGTGCACGGCCGCGTGGTACGGCGCGCGGCGGATCGCGATCGCCAGGACGTTCACGCCCTCGACGAGCGCGTCGGCGGGGATGGGCAGATCCTCGAGCGTCCGTGTGCGCAGCGCCAGGCGACGCTCGTTCTCGGCGCTGCGCTCGCGGTTGCGTCCGTCCCACTCCTGCAAAATGCCGCCGGCCTCGGCGACGAATGCCTCGCGCGGGTAAGGCTCGGCCAGCGTCTGCCCGACGGGCTCATCCTCGGGCAGGTGCTGGCGGGCGATCCGGCGCCCGTTGAGGTAGACGGCGACGCCGCCGTGGTAGGCGACGGTCAGGCGCAGGTCCTCGACGCGCTGCGGGTCGGTGACGGTGAAGCGGGCGCGCATCGACAACTGCTCGAGCCAGGGCGTGCGTGCCTTAATGCGTGCCGGGCCGCGCACCCACGTGCGGTCGTCGTAGGCGGGCTCGCGCCAGTCGGGGCCGGGCGTCGGCGTGGGCCGATCGAGCCAGTCGTTGATTTCGATGGGCGTCAGCGCGTCGGGCAGGTCGATCACCGGCGGGGCCAGGGCGTGGTGCAGCCGCCAGTACCCGGTCGTGTCGAGGACGACGACGCGCTCGGCCGCGTGGGCCTGCGCGGCCAGGCTGAGGATGGCGATGAGCGAGCAGGCCGGCACGAGCGTGCGCC
>SLDI01000241.1:0-7417 GCA_007125385.1 Phycisphaeraceae bacterium
ACCGTGCTCTCGAGGTGGCGCAGCGGGCCCGGGCTCGGGGCGATGCTGACGCGGGCGAAGCCCGCGGCCGCGGGACGGATGCCGGCGAGCGAGGCGTGCATGTGGTAGATCGGATGCGCGCCCCAGGCGTGGCAGTCGGAGCGCGTCGGCTCGGGCTGCTCCAGCGGCGTGCACAGGCCCGTGCGCACCATCTGCTTCCAGAGGTCCAGGTGTTTGACGATCAGGTCGCCGCGGCCGAGCTGGTAGAGCGTCTCGAGCAGATAGAACGAGAAGTAGACGGTGGTGCGGGCCATGTTTCGGCCGTCGAGCATGCGGGCGACGGCGCGGTCGGCGACGTCGCCGGCGAGCGTGCGGGTGATGAGGCCCAGGCATTGGGCGTGCTCGCTGAAGTGCGTCCGGGCCGGGTCGTCGGCCAGGCAGCCTTCGCCGTCGTGCCAGAAGTGCTCGAAGACGCTGGCGGCGATGCGCGAGGCGAGATCTTCGCAGCGGTCGGCCAGGGTCTGCTCGCCATAGGCCCGCTCCAGGGCGGCGGCGCTTTGCAGGGCGAGCACGAACAGCAGGTTGTTGATTGACGTGACGCCCGTGCCGCCATCGGGGGCGTAGCCGGTGTCCCACTCGGGCACCCAGTCCACGAACGGCCAGCCGGGCAGGCGGCGCAGCAGTGAGCGCTCGTCGAGCAGCGGCAGCAGGTTTTCGATGAGGCAGCGTACGCCGACCATGCGCTCGCGCACGAACGGGGCGTCGTCGCTCCACCAGGCGTAATCGCGGACCATCGCCACCCAGATCATGGCGAACGTCGGGCTGAGCTGGAACGGCTCGCTGGGGTAGCGCTCGGCGATGAGCCCGGTGCGCCAGCGCGACCAGTCGAACAGCTCGATGCCCCGGCGGGCCAGCGCGCGGTCGCGGCTGCACGCGTAGTTGACGAGCATTTGCAGCCGGGTGTCGCCGACGTACATCATCTGCTCGTAGTAGGGGCAGTCCATGTACGTCTCGTGCATGCAGGTCTGGAGGCCGCGCACGCCGAGCTTGATGATGGGCTCAAGGTCGGCGTCGTCGCTGGTGAAGTGGGCGTCGTTGTCCCACGGATAGCGTGTGGCGACGATGGCGACGCGCTCGATGCGCAGCGGCGCGTCGGCGGTGCGCAGGCTCAGGCGCACGTATCGCCCGGAGCGCCACCAGTGGCCCTGGTAGCGCCGCTGCTCGCCGCCGTCGTGGCGGAAGCGGTCGCCGAAGCCGAACCACGTCTTGCCCGCGACGGCGTTGCGGTCGTTCTTGTCCTTGACGCGCTCGCCCGCGGCGTCGCGCTCGTAGAGCGACTCGGCCCACTCGAACGCCAGCTCGCTGTCGGCGCCGCCGCTGAGCACGGCGTGGGCGTAGCCGCAGTAGTAGTCCTCGAGGTCCCACACCACGTGCGCGGCCGTGTGGGCGGGGATTTCGATCGCCTCGCCCGCGAGCACACGCTGCCAGGGGGCGCAGGCGTCGTTGTCGCAGTCGCCGGCTTCGACGTGGTCGCGGCCGGCGTCGTGCACGGCGCGGATGCGGCCGGGCTGGATCACCCGGCGGATCATGTCGGGCAAGGGACTTGGGTGGAGCTGCCAGCCGGGGCGGGCGACGCCGGTGTTGTTGGACGCCAGCGGCGGCAGGATGACCGCGGGGGTGACCGCGGGCGACGCGGGCTCGTGCCACGCCCGGCCGTCGATCACGAGCTGATCGCCGATGGCGTGGTAGGCCTCCATGTGCTTGTGCTCGAGCGACCAGCCGGCGAGCTGCTGGACGCGCCACGCCCCGAGGCCGGTGTTGATCAGCGGCTCCGCCCCTTCGCCGGCGCAGAGAAACGCGCCGCGCCAGGAGACCTGGGCGGTGGGCTGGCCAGCGTCGAGCCACCAGACCAGGGCGTCGAGCTCGTGGTCGCCGGCGGCGAGTTCGATCTCGTAGGAGGCGAAGCTCCAGTGCAGCAGGTCGCCGCGGTCCGGGCCCATGCCCACGTAGGCCCCGTCGAGGTGCAGCTCGTAGCGCTGGTCGGCGCTGACGTGCAGCCGGATGGTGGTCGGGGCGTCGAGGGTGAAGCGATTGGTGAAGCGCAGGAAGGCCGAGGCGTCGACGGCAAGGTCGGGGTGCCAGAGCCAGGCGGCGTCCTCGATGGCGTAGCGTCGGCGGATGTTGCCGTCACCGTCGGGCTCGACGACCGGCAGATGGATGCGGCGGAGGGTGAGCGTGTCGGCGGCGAGGGTCTGGGTCACGGTGCGGCTCCGGCGACTGAGGGCGGGGTGGGGAGGTTCCGTCGGCAGACGTGGGGAACGGGTGCCACGGGCGGCTTGCCCGCCAATGCCTGGTCCGACGCGAAGTTGTCGATCTTACGGTGAGCGACGATGGCCTGGGCGGTCGTCGATCGTGGAATCGGGCAACGGATCCGTGCTGCGCCGATCGACGCCTCCCCCGCCTGGGTCGCCGACCCGATTATACCGACCGGCCGATGGCTCATGGCGCAACGTCTGATGATCGAGCTTTTCAAGCAGCGGTGGGCGTTGGTCAGCGACCAGCATCACCGACGCGGCCTGAATCACTCGCAGCCGCAGGGCACCGCCCGGATCGCCCTCGACCACGCCCGCCTGCCGGCCGCCGTAGGGTGGGTCGAGCGAAGCGAAACCCACCGGTTGAGGCGGGGATCCACGGCCGGCGTGGTGGGTTTCGCTGCGCTCTACCCACCCTACAACCGAAGTTCACGGCGTTGCGTGACACCCGTTCAGCACGTCGTGCGAAAGAACCTAGAATCCCACCATGCCCGCCTACTGCAAGAGCTGCGGCTACGACCTCCAGGGGCTGGCCATGCACGGCCATTGCCCCGACTGCGGCGAGTTCTTCAGCCGCATCAGCAACAAGAACGTCACCGACGCCCCGGTCGAGAAAGACCTCTCCCTCCTCGCCCGCGCCTGGCTCGCGCTGCGCCGCCTGCTCGGCTGGGCGGATTGACACGGAACCCACGCCGCCGCAGGCCGCTCGCGGCTTCGCGGAACCTCCCGTGGGATCGACGACCCCCGCGACCCGGCGCACCCTCTCGCGAAGCCGCAAGCGGCAGCCTCACCCGCCCATCACCTCGCGGAACAGCTCCAGCGGGGCCGGCTGGCGCGTCCAGGCCTCGAACTGCGCCGCCGCCTGCCGCACGAACATCTCGGCCCCGCCGATCGTCATGCACCCGCGGGCCTCGGCCTGCTGAAGCAGCTTCGTCCTGGCCGGGTTGTAGATCGTGTCGAACACGACCGCCCGCTCCCCGCAGCCGCGCGGCCAGTCGTCCTCGTCCACCGGCGATGCGTCCACCTCCGGGTGCATCCCGATCGGCGTGCAGTTGATCAGCACGTCGCAGCAGCTCTTGCCCAGGGCGTCGAGCGACTGGGCCAACACCTTGCCGCGCCCCTGCTGACCGTCGCGCACCTGATCGACCAGCAGCTCGGCCCGGCCGAGCGTGCGGTTGTAGACGACGACGTTCGCGCCCCAGTGCGCGAAGCCCGCGACGATCGCCCGCGCCGCCCCGCCGGCGCCGAGCACCGCGACGTTGCGCCCGGCCAGCGCGTCGCGCTCGATGCCCAGGCCGTCGCACACCGCGTCCAGCGCCGCGCCGTAGTCGGTGTTGCTGGCCGCGAGCGTCCCGTCGTCGCGGCGCACGAGCGTGTTGGCGGCGCCGATGGTCTCCGCCAGCGGCTCGACCTCGCCGCCGCGCTCGCGCACGAAGCGCATCAGGTGCTCCTTGTGTGGGATCGTGACCGAGGCGCCCGCGAAGTCGAGCGGGGCGAAATCCAGCCAGGCCCCGACGGTCGCCTTGAAATGCTCGTACTCGGGCGGGATGGGCATGGGCAGGTACACGCCGTCGTAGCCCACGGCGTCGAAGCCCGCATTGTGGATCGCCGGGCTTTTGGAATGCGCCACCGGCCAGCCGATGACCCCATAGACCTTCGTCCGCCGGCCGATCGCGTCCCAGCGGTACAGGCGTTTCATCTGATCCAGGGTGGGCTGGCCCGGGGCCGTGGCGTTGTGCTCGTCGAGGGCGGCGAAGCTCAGCAGGGCGTTGAACTTCTTCGCCAGCACGCGCGACGCCAGGCCGAACTCCCCCATGCACAGGGCGACGGCCGGCTTGTAGCGCTGCATCAGGATCTCGAACGCCTCGAGGTTGTCGCGCAGCGAGCGGGCGAACCACGCGACCTTCATCGCCCGGCAGGCGTCGGCCTCGACCATCGCCTCCAGCCGCTGGTACAGGCGCGCCGGCCGGCGCAGGAAGTCGTGGCTGGAGAGGATCAGCCCGGGCCCGTGCCCCCCCGGGCCGTCCAGCAGCGCCTCGACGCGTCGCTTCAGCGCCGGGCTGGAGCGCCACGACGCCAGCTCCAGGTCGATGTACGCCGGGCTGCGCGCCCCGCGGCAGGCGTGGGCGAACAGCACCGCCCGCGTCGCGTCGTCGCCCTCGAACTCCCCGCCCTCCCACAGCGGCCGACAGGTCACGATGCACGGAAGCGGGCAGCGCTCGACCAGCGTCGTCACGGCCGTGGGCTCGTCGGCGAACGCGTCGAGGCGGAACTCGATCATCTCCGCCCCGAACTCCGCCGCCCGCGCCGAGTCGGCCAGGGCCTGCTCGAGCTGACGGACCATGATGGACACGGCCAGGCGCGTCATGCGGTCAGTATAGAGGCCCGGCCACGCGGATCGGCTCCCGACCCTTGCCATCCCGGCCGGGCCCGGTGCAGACCGGCGCGGCCGCCCTACCGCCGGGCCGGCGTCGCCTGCCGCGTCTGCTCCTGCATCCACCGCCACTGCCGCTCGATGCCCGTGGCCAGCGGCGTCGCCGGCGCGTAGCCCAGCTCGGCACGCGAGCGCGTCAGGTCCGCCCAGGTCTGCTGCACGTCGCCCGGTTGCATCGGCTGCTGGTGCGTGTGCACCGCCTTGCCCGTGACCCGGCCGATGGTCGCAATCAGGTCCTTGAGGCTCACCGGCGCGTCGCCGCCGAGGTTGTAGATGCGATAGGGGTGCTTATCGAGCGGCCGATCCATCGCCGCCCGGACGCCGGCGACGATGTCGTCGATGTAGGTGTAGTCGCGGCTGGTGCTGCCGTCGCCGAACATCGGGATGGGCTCACCCTCGCGCGCCAGGTGCAGGAACTTGCTGATCGCCAGGTCCGGCCGCTGGCCCGGGCCGTAGACGGTGAAGAAACGCAGGCACGTCACCGGCAGCTCGTGCAGGTGGGTGAAGGCATGGGCGATCAGCTCGCCGCTGCGCTTCGTCGCGGCGTAGGGGCTGATCGGCTCATCCACGGCGTCCGTCTCGGCGAAGGGCACCTTCCTGTTGTTGCCATAGACGCTCGATGAGCTGGCGAAGACGAAATGGTTGGCCCCCACCTCCACCGCCGCGTTGAGCAGGTGCACCGTGCCGTCGACATTCACGCTCGTGTAATAGGCCGGGCGCTCGATGCTCGGCCGCACGCCCGCCATCGCCGCCAGGTGCACGATCAGCTCCGGCTGCACGCGCTGCACGCAGCGCTGCACCGCGTCGGCGTCGCGCAGATCCAGCTCGCACATCTCGAAGGCATCATGCGCCGCCAGCGCCGCCGCGTTGGCGCGCTTGAGCTGCGGCGAGTAGAAGTCGCAGAAGTTGTCCAGCCCCGTCACCTGACGCCCCGACGCCAGCAGCGCCTCGCAAAGGTGCCAGCCGATGAACCCTGCCGCGCCCGTAACCAGAATTCTGCCGGCCATGTCGTCTCCAGGGCCCCGACCCGCATCCAAATGTAGAAGCCCGCATTGCCCGCGTCCAGCGCGGCGGGCCGGCGACGATCGCCGCCGGGTGCCACGGCTTGACCGCGAAGCGGCAAGCCGTGCGATCGTCGGCAAGCGCACGGCTCGCCCTTTGGGACAAGCCGTGGCACCCACGTCGGACGGCGTTTTACACCTCGGCCACGCCTTGCCCCTCCGCTCGCCCCAGCGCTGCCAGCGCCTCCGGCGACGCCGCCACCGCCCGCAGCCGCAGCGCGAAGTCGAACGGCCCCGGCTCAAGCCGATACGCCGGCAACAGCGGCGGGCCGCAGCTTGCGCTGCCCAGCCCGTTCTGCGCGTGATCCAGGTGCCACGTCACGTATGGCCGCGGGGTCAACTCGTGCATGTGCCCGGCCTGATCGATGTCGCGCACGCTGTAGCGATGGGCGCTGAAGTTCAGCCGCGGCCGACCCATCGCCATCAACCCCACGCCGGTTGCGTCGCGCAGCGCCACCCAGCGCACATCGCGGCGATTGCCGTTCTCCTGCGGGAACACGTACGGCGTCCAGAGCTCGTCCACGCCCGCACCATGCACCGCCACGCGCTGGCTGCGTCCCGTGTCCGCGTACGATTCGCCCGGGCCCAGCCCAAGCCACGTCACGCGATCCACCTCCCCCGGCAACTCCAGCTCCAGCCCCAGCCGGGGCAGCACCTCCGGCCAATCGCCCTGCATCTCGCCCGAGACCTGCACATCGACCGCCCCGTCGCCGTGCACCGTGTAGAGATACCGGCACGCGCAGCCGATCGCGCTCGCCGGCGGCGCGATGCGAGCCTCGACCGTCACGCGCATCGCATGCTCGTCCACCCGCTCGACGCGCACGTCATCGACACGCTGCTGAAGCTGATCCAGCCGCGCCGCCCGCCACGCCTGGCCCACGCGCTTGCCGGTGACCCGCCGCTCGTTGTCGATGGGTGCACGCCAGAGCTGCAGGCGCGGGCCATGCTCGATCAACTCGCGGCCGCCATACCGCCAACCCGCCAGCGTCCCCGTGACCGTGTCGAACACGATCCGCGCCCCGCTCGCCTCCAGCTCGACCAGGCGTCCCGCCTCGCGACTCTCGAGCGCGGGCATCGCCTCACCCCCGGCCACGCCCCCGCGCCCCCTCGCCTCCGCGTGCCACGGCAACGCCAACTGCGTCATGCACAACTCATGCCCCGCTCCCGCCCACGACCGCGCCGTCGCCAGCACAAAACGCAGCTCCAGGTGATACTCCGCCCCACCCACCATCGCCGCCGGCTGCTGCACCGGCAGCGCCAGCTCGCGCTGCGCGCCGGGCTCAACAGGCCCCGCCGCCACGCGGCCGCTGTGCAACACCGCCCCGTCGCACGTCACCGCCCAGCACAGATCAACATCCGACAGGTCATCAAAATCGAGCTGGTTCCGCAGCCGCACCGTTCCCGGCCCCGCGTCAACCCCCTCCACCCGCACCGGCTCCAGCACCTTCTTGTACTCGACCAACCCCGGCGAAGGGGTGCGATCGGGCATCAGCAATCCGTCGGCGACAAAGTTCCCGTCGTTGGGCTCATCACCGAAATCCCCGCCATAGGCATACCACAGCCGCCCGTCGGCCGTGCGCTGCTCGATGCCGTGATCGATCCACTCCCACACGCACCCGCCCTGCAAGCGG
>SLDI01000223.1:0-7415 GCA_007125385.1 Phycisphaeraceae bacterium
CAACGCCGTGAACTTTGCGGCCGGGGCTCGACCGTAGGGTGGGTAGAGCGAAGCGAAACCCACCACGAACGTCGTGGATCCTCGACCGAGCTGGTGGGTTTCGCTGCGCTCTACCCACCCTCCAACCGAAGTTCACGGCGTTGCGTGGCACCCGCACAAGGAATCATCCGGATTCCTATCGATCCTCGGCTGACCAGGGCTGGAGCGCGTCGGTCCGGTGGAAAAAGATCAGGGCATCGTAGCGCTGCGGGACGATCGTCGGGACGTAGTTGCCGCGCTCGTTGAGCGGGTCGTAGACCACCCCCTTGGCGCGGTGCAGGACGTGATGCTCCAGCACCGGCGGGATGTCGCGGCCGTCGAATCGCAGCAGCAGCTTGGGCTCGTCGAGGCGATTGAGCATGCCTTCGAGGCTGGTGGGCGTGGCGCGGGGCACGAGCGTGTGGTGATGGCCCCGGCCCCAGGCGCGGGCGGCGGTGACGTCGCCGCGGTAGGTCGCGAAGCCGATCGCGTAGACCTGCTCGGGCCCGTAGCGGCGGCGCGCGAGCTGGCCGATGTTGACCATGCCCGCCTCGGCCATGGCGGTGGCGCGGGCGTCGCCGATGTGGGTGTTGTGCGCCCAGACGATGGCGCGGGCATCCTCGCCGCGGCGCTTCATCAGCCGGGCGAGCTGCGCGTCCCAATGCCGCACGCGGCGGTTCCATGGCTCGGCCTGGCCCTGGACCATCGCACGCAGATGGGCCTCAGCGGCGAGGACGACGCGGGCGGCCTCGGTGACCTTGAAGCGCGTGCGGTCATCGGGCATCACGTCGGCGTGCCCGGCGAGTAGCTCGAGCACCGCCTCGACGCCAACGCTGCACGCTTCGCCGCCCTGGGCCAGGTGGCGCGCGTAGGCCGTGGGATCGTCGAACCGCGCCAGGCAGGCGTAGTGCTCGCGCGCGCGTGCGGCCAGGTCGGCGTCGATGGCCTGGAGCTTGGTCAGGAGATGGTCGATCACCGCGTCGACGTGGTGCACGTCCAGGCCATAGAACCCGACGCGCCTGTCGCCGGGGGCGTCGGCGTTGTGGGCGCGCAGGTCGCGGGCGAGGTTGAGTGTCAGCTCGTTGGCCCACATCCAGTAGGGCCAGCGCTGCGCGAAGCCTGTGGCCAGGGCATCGGCGAGGGTGTCGGTGCTCGCCGGTTCGTGCTGGATGTGGTCGTTCAGGAGCTGCGCCGAGGCCCAGTTGCCCTCGATCGCGACGATGTTGAAGCCGTGCTCGATGACGAGGCGGCGGGTGATCTCGGCGCGCCAGGTGTAGTACTGCTCGGTGCCGTGCGACGACTCGCCCAGCAGCACGACACGGGCCTCGGCGGCGCGGGCGATGAGATCGTCCAGCTCCTCGAGGCCGGCGATCGGCTCGGCCAGCGCCGCGAGCGCGGCGGTGTAGGCTTCGACGGTGATGGGCTGCTCGGCGCGGGTGGGGGCGGTGGCGAGCAGGGCGAGCGCGGCGATGAGCGGGACGAGCCTGGTCATGGCTCGATCATACCCGCACCCGTTGCCGCGGGGAATGATCACCCCGCCCGGCAGGGCCGGGGCAGGTGCGCGCCCGTGCGAAAGGGAGGGGTTACGATGTCGCCATGGCCACGAACGTCCTACTTTTGCACGCGGACCAGCACCGCTACGACGTGCTGGGGGCGCACGGGCATCGGCTCGTGCGCACGCCGCACCTGGATCGCCTGGCGGGCAAGGGGGTGAGCTTTTCGCACGCGTTCACGCCGTGCGCGGTGTGTACGCCGGCGCGGGCTTCGCTGATGACCGGGTGCTGGCCGAGCCAGCACGGCTGCCGGACCAATCCCGGCGCGGAGGCGTACCGGGCGGCCGACGCGGCGCTGCCGACGTGGAGCCGGTTGCTCGCCGACGCCGGCTACACGCTGCGGCAGGTGGGCAAGTATGCCGGCGAGCTGGCGGGGCCGGCGACGGACTTCGGCTTTGACGAGCATGTCAAGCGCAGGCCGGGCTACGACCGGTGGCGCGCCGAGCAGGGCCTGCCGCCGCGCAAGCCCAGCAATGGGCCGTTCAATCTCTTCGGCCACGTCGACGAGGGCGAGCCGGAGCAGATGCCGCTGGCGTGGGAGGCGGATCACGTCATTGGTCAGTTGCGCGAGGCGGCCGCGTCGGCCCGGCCGTGGCTCGTGCGATGGGACCCGTCGGAGCCCCATCTGCCCAGCGTCCCGCCGGCCGCGTTCGCGGCGATGTACGACGCGGCGGACGTCGAGCCCTGGCCGAGCTTTCCCGATCCGCTGGTGAGCAAGCCGTACATCCAGCGGCAGCAGCGGATGAGCTGGCAGGTCGAGGGGTGGGATTGGTCGCGGTGGGCGCCGACGGTGGCGCTGTACCTGGCGGAGGTGAGCCTGCTCGATGCGCAGGTGGGGCGCGTGCTGGCGGCGCTGGACGAGCTTGGGCTGGCCGACGAGACGCTCGTGGTCTACACGACCGACCACGGCGACATGTGCGGCGGGCACGGGATGGTTGACAAGCATTACGTCATGTACGAGGACGTGCAGCGCGTGCCGCTGATCATGCGCGGGCCGGGGGTGCCGCCAGGCGTGCGCTGCGATGCGTTCGTGAGCAACGAGATCGACCTGGCGACGACGTTGTGCGCGGCAGCGGGAGTGGAGGTGCCAGCGAGCTTTGAGGGGCGTGATCTGCTGACGGTGGCGAGTGGCGAGGACGCGTCGCCGCGCGGGGACATCTTCGCCCAGTATCACGGCGGACAGTTCGGCCTCTACTCGCAGCGGATGGTGCGCGACCGGCGGTACAAGTACATCTGGAACATGACGGCCGAGGATGAGCTGTACGATCTGGCCAGCGATCCGGGGGAGCTGACGAACCTGGCGTTCGAGGCGGGGCATGCCGATGAGCTGGCGCGGCTGCGCGGGCGGCTGGTGGCGTGGATGGAAAGCATCGACGACCCGGCGCTGAACGTGTGGACACGGGCGCAGTTGCTGGAGGGCTGGGTGGCGGGCTGGGTGGCGCGGCCGGCGGGCGTGGAGGCGGTGGAGTCGAAGGGGCAGTAGATCGGGTGCCCCTGACAAGCGGAGGTGTGGAGGGGGCGGAGCTTGTCAGTGGCGATTGATACAAGTTGCCCGTCAATCACGGGGTGCCACTGGCGGCTTGCCCGCCAGTGCCTCGGCGCCGCCTGTGGTGTGGAGCGTTCGATTGCGCACCCGTGCGGCAGTGGTTGCAGGGCCGCCGAGCTTCGGTGCGCCTGGGCACTGGCGGACAAGCCGCCAGTGGCACCCGAGGCCCGGCCGGGTCACGTCGCGGCGTGCTCGGCCGGGGCGTCGGCGAGCTCGACGACCTTGTGCTGGCGCATCGCCTCGTCGGCGGCGAAGGCGATGAGGTGGCTGGCCAGCGAGTCGTTGAGGTGGGTGGTGGAGATCGACGCCTGCTCGCCGCGCACGACGCGCAGGAAGTCGCCGACGAGGCGCAGGTCGCCGCCGCCGTGCATGTCGCCGGTGACATCGAGCTTGATGTGCTCGGGCTCGTCGCCGACGCGGTGGACGGTGAAGGCGCCGTCCTCGAGGTTGCCCTGGATCTCGCCGCGCGTGCCGATCAGGTGCATCTGCCGCACGGCCCTGGCGGCGCCGCCGACGAGCGAGTGCTGGGCGGTGGTGGCGTCGTCGAACTGGATGGTCACGCCCTGGTGGTCGGCGACGTCGTTGTCGCAGTGCCAGACGCATCGGCCGTGGGGGTTGTCGGTGCGCAGCGAGTGGAGCTTGTCCTCGTCGGTGGGGTTGTCGATGTGCTCGATGCAGTGCCAGGCGTACTGGCTCCAGCGTTTGCGTTCGACGTAGATGCGTTTGGCGGAGTAGGAGCAGTCGCGCTCGATCCGGCAGTCCACGAGGCATCGCGTGCCGGCGCCCTCGGGCGCCTGCTCGGGGGTGAAGATGGATCGGCCGGCGAAGCTGGCGACGCGGCGCGGCCAGGCGCCGCTTTTCATCCAGCAGATCAGGTCCAGGTCGTGGCAGCACTTGGCCAGCAGGATGGGGTTGACGGCGCGGCGGTTCCACTTGCCGCGCACGAACGCCGCGGCCATGTGGTCGTAGCCGACGTACTCGGCGGTGCGCACGTGGGCGATGTGGCCGATGTCGCCGGCGGCGACGCGCTCGCGGATCTGGCGGTAGAACGGGGCGTAGCGCAGCACGTGGCAGATCATCAGCTTCCGCTGCGTGCGCTGCACGGCGTCGACGAACCGCCAGAGCTCGTCGGCGCTGACGGCGAAGGGCTTTTCCAGCAGCACGTCGTAGCCGGTCTCGAGCAGCGGCAGCGTGGTGGGCAGGTGCTCGCGGTCCATCGTGGTGTTGATCGCCGCGTCGGCGAAGCGCGGCGCGGCCGCCAGGGCCTCGGCGGTGTCGTACTGCCGCTCGGCGGGCACGCCGAATCGCTCGGCGGCGCGGGCGCGGCGGCGGGCGTCGGGGTCCGCCACGCCGACGACGCGCATCTCGTCCGGGTGGTGCCGGGCATAGCTGCCGTAGACCAGGCCGCGGTTGCCCGCGCCGACGATGACGATGTTGAGCGGGGGCATGGGGAGGGTGCTCTCGGGGGGGGCAAATCCGGACCTTCGCTGCGCTCAGGTCCGGCGTCGGGGGCTTCAGGATCGGGTTGCGTAGGCGGCGAGCTTGTCGGCGATGTCGCGCCAGATCGCGTCGCGGTTGGCGTTGGTCGCGACGCGGATCAGGTGCCGGCTGCGGTCGCGGCTGTAGGTGACCTGGTCGGTGAGGATCGGGCTGTGGTCGAGCACCGAGGGGACCCAGCGGGTGTTGATCAGCGACGCGATCGGGGCGACGTCCCAGATCACCTTGGACCAGCCGCGATGATCGTCGTGGTAGCCGGCCACGGTGTCGAAGAGGAACTGGCCGATGTCGCCCGAGCCGGCGATCAGCTCGCGCAGCTCGGGGATGGAGATGCGGATGTGCTCGGCGACGTTCTTGCAGGGCACGAGCACCAGGGGCACGCCGGAGTCGAAGACGATGCGCGAGGCGTGCACGTCCTGCATGAGGTTGAACTCGCGCGCGCTGGGCCAGTCCAGCGGCTGGCCGGCGAGCCAGAGGATGCGGATGCGCGAGGCGATGCGCGGCTCGATGAGCAGCGCCGAGGCCACGTTCGTGATCGCGCCGATGGCGATGACGTGCAGGGGCTGGTCGCGCTGCTGCATCGCGCGCTGGACGAGGTCCCGCGCGGCGTCCGAGTCCACCGCCGCATCGGCCCCCGGCAGGTAGCTCGTCGAGCCGCGATGCACCGGCAGCGGCTTGTCCCAGTGCAGCCGCTCCAGCACGCGCTGGATCTCGGCGTAGCTCTTTTCCATGCCGTCGGCCGGGCCTTCGCTGCGCTTGTTGTGAAACGGGGCGGCGTAGACGGCCTGCAGGCTCAGGCGATCGGGGCTCAGCAGGCTGTAGACCAGGGCGAACTGGTCGTCGACCTCGTTGTAGGTGTCGGTGTCGAGCACCGCCTCGACCGGGCCGGGGATGTCGGCGGGCAGCGGCAGGTCGCGGACGGGGTCGGGCGAATGCCAGGGATGATCGGGGTGGGTGTACATGGTGGAAGCCGTGGGTTATTGAGGGGGGGGAGGTCCCGGTCTTCGCTCGCGGACTCGCTCAGACGCGGGCGTGGCGGCGTGTTGCCACGGGGTGCGATTGGTGCGTTGATGTGCTCACAGGCCCAGCCCCCGGGCCATGGTGGCGCCCAGGTCGGCGGGGCTTTCGGCGATGTAGCAGCCGGCGTCGCGCAGGGCGTCAATCTTGGCCTCGGCACCGCCCTCGCCGCCGGCGATGATCGCCCCGGCGTGGCCCATGCGCCGGCCCGGCGGGGCGGTGCGGCCGGCGATGAACGCGGCGACGGGCTTGTCGACGTGGCGGCGGATGAACGCGGCGGCCTGCTCCTCGTCGCTGCCGCCGATCTCGCCGATGAGCACCACGCCGTCGGTCTCCGGGTCGGCGTTGAACTGCACGAGGCAGTCGATGAAGTCCAGGCCGCGCACCGGGTCGCCGCCGATGCCCACGCAGGTGGTCTGGGCGATGCCCAGGTTCGAGCACTGCCAGACGGCTTCGTAGGTCAGCGTGCCGGAGCGGGAGATGATGCCCACGCTGTAGCCGGTCTCGCTGTCGGCGACGGGCTTGTGGATGTAGCCGGGCATGATGCCGATCTTGCACCCGGTGCCCGGTGCGCCGTCCTCGCCGGGGGTGATGACGCCGGGGCAGTTGGGCCCGATGAGCTTCACGCGGCGGAAGCGGCGCTGGGCCAGCACCTGGCGGACACGGATCATGTCCAGCACCGGCACGCCTTCGGTCACGCACACGATCGTCTCGATGCCGGCATCGGCGGCTTCGAGGATGGCGTCGCCGGCGAAGGGCGGGGGCACGAAAATCATCGTCGCCTCGGCGCCGGTGGCGTCGACGGCCTCGCGGCAGGTGTTGAAGACCGGCAGGCCGTTGGCCTCGGTGGTCCCGCCCTTGTTGGGCGTGACGCCGCCGACCATCTTCGTGCCGTAGTCCAGGCAGGCCTTGGTGTGGAACGAGCCTGCCGAGCCGGTGATGCCCTGGCAGATCACGCGCGTGTCGCGGTCAACGAGAATGCTCATGGTGGCGACAGGATAGCGGGCCCGGTGGTGCGGCACAAAACCCGCCCGGCGGCGCGGGCCCCCGGCGCGCCGCCGGGCGGCAGGCCAGGGGCAAAGCGGGTGACGGGAATCGAACCCGCATCGTCGGCTTGGAAGGCCGGCGCTCTACCATTGAGCTACACCCGCGAACTGGACCCGGCAGCCATCAACTCTACACCCCGGCACACCGGCCAGCAAGGCGCAGCGGCCGATCCATCGACGGCTGAGCCCGGGCGGCCGGCGCGGCCGGCGCGGAAAAAACAGGGCGATGCACGTGCATCGCCCTGCTGTGGTTGCGTGGTTGTCGCGGGGGTCAGTCGACCGGCTTGGCGCCGCCTTCGCCGAAGGTGATCTTGTCGGTGCCCAGGGCGCCGGCGTCGTCGCCCAGGCCGCCGAGCCCGCCGCCACCGCCGCCGCCCTTGCGCTCGGGGCGATCGGCCGCGGCCTCCTGGTCGGCACTCCACTGCGCACGCTTGAGCGACAGGCCGATCTTCCGCTCGTCGATGTCGACGCGGAGGATCTTGACCTCCAGCTCATCGCCGACCTTGACGACGTCCTGCGGGTTCTCGACCTTGTGGTCGGCCAGCTCGCTGATGTGCAAGAGGCCTTCCAGGTCGTCCTCAAGCTCGACGAAGACGCCGAAGTTGGTGATCTTGGTGACCTTGCCCTGGACGATCATGCCCGGCTGGTAGTGGGTGGGGATGGCCTCGTGCCAGGGGTCCTCGGACATCTGCTTGAGGCCCAGGGCGATGCGCTGCTTCTCGCGGTCGACCTCGAGCA
>SLDI01000658.1:0-7349 GCA_007125385.1 Phycisphaeraceae bacterium
AGCAGGAACACCACCGCCCACCACCACTGCCCCGTCGCCAGGGCGGCGTTGATCATGAACCACTTGGCGACGAAGCCGCCCGACGGCGGCAGGCCCATGAGGCTGACCCCGGCCAGGCCGAAGGCGAACGTCGCCACGGGCATGGTGTGGGCCATGCCCGGCAGCTGCCGCAGGCGATCCGAGCCCAGGCTCATCATGACGGCGCCGGCGGCGAGGAACATGGCGGCCTTGGCCAGCCCGTGGGCCAGGGCGTGGTACATGCCGGCGGCGAAGGCGTCGAAGTGCCACTGGCCGTCGCCGCGGCCGGGGGCCGGGATGGCCAGGGGCACGAGCATGAGAATGTAGCCGAGCTGCGCGACGGTGGAGTAGGCGATGAGCATCTTCAGCCGGCGCTGGAGGATGGCCTGGATGGACCCGCCGAAGATCGCCGCGGTGGCCATCAGCCCGACGAGCTGGCCCAGCCCGACGCTGAGCAGGTCCTCGAAGACGGCGAACCAGAGGCGCATGAGCAGGTAGAGCGAGACCTTGACGACGAGGCCGGACAGGGCCGCGGAAACCGGCGCCGGGGCGTTGGCGTGAGCGGGCGGGAGCCAGAAGTGCAGGGGAAAGACGGCGGTCTTGATCAGCAGGCCCACGCTCATCAGGGCCGCGGCCGTCCAGGTGGCGAGGCTGGGCTCGACCAGCCCCGCGAGCAGGTACATGTCCAGCACGCCGTACTGGGCGTAGAGAATGGCCACGCCGATGAGGTAGCCCAGGCTCGCCAGCAGTGAGGCGAGCAGGTAGCGCATGGCGGCGGTCAGGGCTTCGGGCTTGTCGGTGAGGACGATAAGCGCCACGGCGGCAAGGCCGACCAGCTCCAGCGCGACGTAGAGGTTGAACAGGTCGGCGGAGAGGTAGGCGACGCTCATGGCGGCCAGGAGCATGAGCCAGAGCGGCCAGTAGCCGGCGCTGCCCCGGGGGTCGTTGCGGAACCAGCTCACGGCGGCGATGGAGATGGGCAGGGCGACCAGGCCGGTCATGCCCAGCAGGAACGCGCCCAGGCCGTCGACGTAGAGCTCGATGCCCAGCGGCGCGCCCCACCCGCCGAGACGGTAGCGGATGGGCCCGGTCTGGAGGACCGTCCAGGCCAGGTAAAGGCTGGCGACGCTGAAGGCGGCGGCGGCGACCAGGCCGAGGCCGGCGCCGACGCCGACGCGGCGCGGCAGCGTGAAGCAGGCCAGGGCCCCCGCGACGGGGACGGCGAAGCACGCCAGCAATGCGGTCATCGCGGCCCCCGCTCCTCGGGCAGACGCGTCTGACCCGTCCGGGCGTGGATCCGCTTGGCCAGCGCCAGCGCAAAGGCGGTGGCGGCGACGGCCACGACGATGCCGGTGATGACCATGGCCTGGGGTACCGGATCGGTCACGCCCGCGTCGCTGCGGCGGGCCATGGCGCCCAGGAACAGGAACACCGCCGAGCCGGTGATGTTCAGCGCCATGATCTTGCGCACGAGGTGGGCGTAGGCGATCAGGCCGTACAGCCCCATGCTGAACACCACCACCGCCGCCGCCGCGAAGACCAGTTCAGTCTCGAGCATCGTGCTGTGTCCCGTGCTCGTCGCCGGCAATGTATAGACCCCAGAGGCAGGCCGCAATCGAGAGCGTCGCGGCGAGCTCGAGCGCGAAGATCGCGGCCGTGGCCTCGCCCGGAGCGTAAGCGAAAAAGGCGTAGCCGCGCATCGCGCTGGCACCGCCGGCGACGAGCAGCATCGCAAAGCCCAGCACCATGACCAGGCGCAGCACCGGCTCGGGCAGGCGGTGCATCCGATCGCGCCCCGCCAGACGCGCCAGCACGGCGGCGCCGGCGAGCATGGCCCCGGCCTGGAACGCGCCGCCAGGCTCGTGCGTGCCCAGCCACAGCAGATACGCCGCCACCAGCACGATCAGGCAGATGAACAGCCCCGCCAGACGCGCCAGCAGCCTCGGGTGCGCGGCCGTAAGCACCTGGGCGCTGGCCAGCCACCGGCCCTGATACAGCGCCACCACACCGATCAGCGCCAGCACCAGGGCGCCGAGCTCCAGCCAGGTGTCGGCGACGCGGAAATTCAGCAGCACGGCGGTAACGGGGTTGCTTACGCCGCTGTCGTCGAGCCGGGCCATGACGTGCCCGGCCAGGTCGCGCGGCGGAGCCCCGGCCAGGTCCACCGCCACCACCAGCAGCACGGCCCCGAGCATGCCCGCCAGCGTTGCGGCGAGCAGGCGCGGCACGGCGCCGAGCATGGGTCGCGCCCAGGGCGAGACGACGCGCCCGGGCTGCATGTCGTGGTGATCCTTGGCCGCCATCGTGGTGCCGCCGTTGCACGGTGGGCAGAGCCAGGCGAAGCCCACCAGGGATTGTCATTGGTTCACAACAGGCCTCGAATAACCCGGACACCGGTTGATCAAGCGACCAAGCGCAAAGGCGCGAAGACAAGCAAAGTGGCGAAAATGCAGAAAGTCAAGCCAACTGAATTTCCTTCGCACCCTTCGTCTTCTTCGCATCTCCGCGGTTATTCAGAGGCCCCACAAGTCTCGCGGTGGGTTCCGCCCTGCTCTGCCCACCGCGGCGCGGAGCGTCACGCCCTTACGGCGGCGACGGCTTCCAGCAGCAGCGCCCCGGTCAGCCCCGCGCCGATCGCCGCCTCGGCCAGGGCCACGTCCACCGCATCGAGGCGCACCCACGCCAGCGACAGCGTCAGGCCATAGACGATGAACAGCACCACGGCGGCAAAGGGCCCGCGTATCCCAAGCGCCCCCAGCGCCAGCATCACGACCGCCAACGCGATCAGCACGTCCATCATGCACCTCCACGGCAACGGGGGCAGTCTACCTCGCAAGTCCCGGCGGTGCCGCGATCGGCCGCGCCGGCGGTGGCGGGTTGCCGGCTCACAGCCAGGCCGCGCCGCTGAGTCCGAGGATCACCGCGCCATGGCCGTGCTCGTCGTCCGGCTCGAAGCCGGGCACGTCGAGGTACCTCGCCACGTGCTCGCGGCGCAGCGGCCCGGGGCCGACGCAGGCGTGCAGGACGACGCCGTCGCTCGTGACGCACCGCGTGAGCGCACGGACGGCCAGCGTCGCGCCGCCGGCGAAACGGGCGTCGAGATGGTGCTCATGTACGCCCCGCGCCAGGGCATACGCCAGCATGCCCGTGCCGCTGGATTCCGCGGCGCTGCGGTCGTGCGGCAGGTTGGGCAGGGCGTGCCACATGCCCTGCTCGTGCTGAACGCGCACCACGGCCTCGGCGAGTTGCCCGGCCAGCCCGCGTAGCGCGGCCGCGGCGGGGTGCTCGGCCGGCATGCTCCGCAGGCACTCGATCATCCCGCGCAGCACCCAGCCCTGGCCGCGCGACCAGGCATGCGGCGAGGGCTCATCGTCGGCGTCCCAGCCCACGCCCTGACACCACAGCCCCGTCGCCGGGTCACGCACCGCGTCGTCATGCAGGCGGAACTGCTCGACGCACTCGCCCAGCAACTCGTCGTCGTTGGCCAGGGCCCCGGCGGCGGCCATGCGCCGAGCGTACTCCTGCAAGCTGTCGATGAGCACGCTGTGCGTGTCGCGCCAGCGGTTTGGGTGCAACACGCGGCGGTGCGCGTCGCGCCGGATGCTGTGGACGTAGGTGCGCGTGGCTTGGACGAAGGGCTCGACGAAAGCCGGATCCGGCGCCAGGCGGTATAGCTCGTAGATCAGCAGCGTGAACGGCGGCTTGCCCGGCCGCGGCTGATTCGTGGCCGACCAGCCGCGACGCCGGGCCACGGCCAGCACGGCGTCACGGTAGCGGGCCTCGCCGGTGACCTCGTGCAGCACGAGCAGGGCCTCCAGGGCCAGGTCGAAGGGGTAGTTGCCGTCACCATCGCCCCGGCGGGCGATGAAGCCGTCGGCGACGCGGCGGGCGGCGGCGAGCGCGGCGGCGCGCTCACCAGCCGTCAGCGGGGCAGTATCGGTGCGGGGCATGCGGACATGGTACCGCTGCCGGGCGGTGCCGCCTCGGCGCCCTCGGGGCGGGGGGCGGGCGTCGCCGGCGCAGGCTTGTCAGCGCCCGGCCGAGGCGGTAAATATGGGGCGGTCGACGAGTCGCATCCTTGCGGGAGTCACGATCATGAACCGGACGACCCACCACATGTTCCTGGCGGGGTGCCTCGCCCTGCTGAGCGTGGCCATGCTCGGCTGCGACGGCGGCGCGGAGGCCGAGGGGACCGACCGGCCGGTGATCGGCGTGTCGATCCCGGCGGCGACGCACGGCTGGACGGCCGGGGTGGGCTGGTGGGCCCAGCAGACGATCGAGGCGTACCCGGAGATCGCGTGGCGCTTCCAGCGGGCCGAGGACGCCCAGGCCCAGGTGCGTCACATCGAGAACATGATCGCCCAGGGCATCGACGCGCTGGTCGTGCTGCCGGAGGACTCGGACACCGCCCTGCCGGCGATCGAGCGCGCCAAGCAGGCCGGGGCCTACATCGTCAGCGTCGACCGCGGGCTGCGCCGCCCGGTCGCCGACGTCTACCTGGCCGGCGACAACCGCGCCTTCGGCCGCATCTCCGCCGAGTTCATGGTCGAGAAGCTCGGCGGCGCCGGGCGGATCGTGATCCTGCGCGGCAAGGCGGTGGAGATCGACACCGAGCGCTACGAGGCGGCGCGCGAGGTCTTCGACGCCTACGAGGGCATCGAGATCCTCGGCGTGCAGCGCGGCGAATGGAACCAGCAGGACGCCCACCGCGTGATGCAGGACTTCCTCACGCAGCACGACGACATCGACGCCGTCTGGGCGTCGGACGACGACATGGCCCGCGGCGTCGAGCAGGCCCTGCGCGAGCGCGGGCGCACCGACGAGATGTGGATCCTCGGCGGGGCGGGGATGAAGCAGATCGTCGAGCGGGTGATGAACAACGACCCGCTCTACCCCGCCAACGTCACCTACCCGCCGGGCATGATCGCCGCGGGCATTCACCTGGCGGTGGCCGAGGTGATGCACGACGGCGACGAACTGGCCGTCGCCGACGCCATCCCGGCGCACCTGGCGGTGAATCGTGATCAGCTTGTCGGCTCGCGCGACGAGCGCGGCGAAGGCCAGCGCACCGTGCGCATCGGCATCGAGCTCGTCACGGCCGAGAACGCCGCGGATTTCTACTTCCCCGACTCGGTGTATTGAGCATTAAGCGAAGCCGGGTGATGTTGTCAATGGGTTCCCTCTCGATCCTGAAACGTGGATAACCATGTGCATGGGACGCCGGACCACCCGGCAAGCCCGCGATTGCGGACGGGAGGGAACCCATTCACAACATCACCCTGCTCACACACGTTCTTACATGCGCAACCAGGCCCCGCCCCCGTCATCGGCGCAGGGCGTCGCGGGCCTCTGCCGCCTGGCTCCCGCCCTCGGGCGGCTCAAGGCGCAGCCGTCGCCGCCAATGCAGCGGCATGCGCACCGCCTGGGCGCCGCGGTTGGCCAGGTGACGCACCTTGTCCAGGAGCCGACGGGCGAAGGCGAATTCGCTGGCCAGGATCAGCAGCCCCAGGAACACGATCAGCCAGCCCGGGCCCGGCAGGAACCAGAAGGCCATGCCCACCAGGATGACGCCGAAGCCGGCGAAGAAGATGGCAGTGCGTCGCAGGGCGTCGTACATGGGCGGCGGAGGCTCGCGGAGGCCCGGGCGGTGCGGGTGGCGGGTTGAATTGTCGCGGGTCGGTCAAAGGCGTCAACGCCCGGGCTGCGCCATCTCTCCTTCCCCGCGGGAGGGGCTGGGGAGAGGGCAGGCACGATGGTCGTGGACGCAGGTATCGACGTGGACGCGTGGTGATCGGCGTCATCACCGGTTCCCTGCCTCGCGAGCGGAGGCGGCGGGGACGCTCAGCCGATCCGCGATCAGAAATCCGAGCTCGCCTGCCGCTGGCCCTGCATCCGGTCGTGCCAGGCCTGGACCCGGTCGCGCCGCAGCAGCAGGTAGTAGAGCCGGCCCTCGGCGGCCTGCTGGCCGGCCAGGTGCCCGGGTCGATCGCCGATGCCATAGAAGATGTCCGCCCGGCCCGCGGCGCGGATCGCCCCGCCGGTGTCCTGGTCGACCATGAGTTGCCGGACGCGTCGCTCGCCGCCCCCACCGCGCGGCATCGTCGTATCCACCAGCACCGGCGCCCCGCGCGGGAAGATCGACTTGTCGGTGGCCAGCGTGCGCATGGGCTCGACGCGCACGCCCAGCGACCCGGCGGGCCAGGTGTCCGCGTCATATTCCTTGAAGAAGATGAAGCGGTCGTTCTGGCGGATGTAGCCTTCGAGCTGGTCGGGGTAGCGCTCGAAGTGGCGCTCGATGGCCGAGAGGGTCAGGCGGTTCTCGTCGATGTAGCCGTCGGCGACGAGCAGTTGGCCGATGGAGGTGTAATCGTGGCCGTTGGTGCCCGCGAAGCCGACGTAGAGCGTTGAGCCGTCGGTCATGTTCAGGCGTGCCGAGCCGTTGACCTCGATCATGTAGGCGTGCAGGCGTGAGGGCAGGTAGACGAGCTCCCGGCCGCGCAGCGCGCCGGAGCGTTCCAGTTCCGCGCGGCTCGGGTAGGGCGCGTACCGCCGCTCGCCGACGCGTCGGCCGAGCACCTCGCCGGTGGCGGGGTCGGTGGCGAGGTCGTCGGGGCGCTTGTAGAGCGGGTACTGGTAAGGCCCCTGCCGCGCGCGCGAGGCGTGGAAGACCGGGGCGTAGTAGCCGGTGTAGAAGACCGTGCCCTGCCCGTCCCAGCCGACGGACACCCAGACGTCGAACTCCTGCTCGAGCACGGCCAGGGCCTCGTCGGACGGCAGCTCGGTGATCTGGCGCATGGCGTAGACCGAGGCCCGCGCGTGGGCGTGGCTGACGGGCCCGAGCGGAAAGTGCTGCTGCGTCGACGGCCGGGCGTACCAGGCGAGCGAGCGATCCAGCGCCCGACGCAGCGCATCGTCGCGAAGCTGATCGGCGACGGCCGCGAGGTCCGGCCGCTGGGCCGGGTCGTCGATGCGTCGCAGGGCGAAGGCCCCCTCGGGCAGCGGCGTGGCGTAGGCGGGCTCATCGACCGGCCGCTGACAGCCGCCGACGGTCAATCCGAGCGTCAGCAGCAGCAGCGTCGCGGTGATCGTCGCGGCGATGGTCCGGAAAGTGGCGCGCAGGTCCATGCAGAGGCCTCCGACAGCGAGTCTGCATGATTATCGGTCAAGCGGGCGTCGCGGCCGCAACGGAACCAACCACGGATGCACACGGATGAACACGGGTCAAGACGGGGCAAGCCTCGGCAAACCCACCTCGGGCTCCGTTCGGAATGCCCGTGAACGGGGGTGCCACGGCTTGACCCGGAGGGCAAGCCGTGCGTCCCGACCGCGGC
>SLDI01000225.1:0-7298 GCA_007125385.1 Phycisphaeraceae bacterium
CCTGGCGATGATCGGAGGGGCTTTCAAGGTGCATAGCGCTCCAGGTCGTGGCACGCGTGCCGAACTCACCGCCCCGCTGCAACAGGTCGACGAAGCGGCGCACGCTCAATGATCTGGATTGTCCGAGCGTTTCGAGGGTGCCGACTCCGGCTGGTACTTCATGCGCTCAAGTTCAAAGTTACAAGGTGGGTCACAGCATTCGCATTCCACCTGGTCACCAATCCGATGGCCCAGGACCGCGGCCAGCAGCGGCACCAACTCGGCGGGGTGCTCGGGCAGATGCACGCGAAACATTCGCTGCCGACCCGTGCGTCGGTCCCGGATCACCAGCCGCGACTCCAGCGTCACCACATCGGCCGGAACGTCGGGCGACGGAACGACCACCGCCTGGAACATCACCTGCTCAAGTTGCTCTCTTGCCTTGCGGCATGGCTCGGAAATGACTGGTAACTGGGCAGCCGCCTGCAGCACCTGCGCCAGTCGCTTCAGATCTGCGTCGGTCAGCACGAACACGGCACGCCTCCTTTCAACGTGCCCCGCCCTCGGAAGTCGCTACACCAGCGTCATTGCTGCCCCCGTGGTCATTGAATTCTATCGCGAGCCGGACGAGAATTCTTCGCATTGAACGCGATCGCGCCACCGGGCGAGCGCCGCTTCAACCACGTTGTTCCGTCTTTCTGCGAATGCCGAGCGATCGGGCCCGGCCGAGATGATGCACCGTACGCCAGAGGTGATAGCCCAGCGTGTCGATCCACTGCAAGGCGTCGATCCTGCTCAGCGCCAAATCCGGCGTCAACTCGCCGGTAGCGGTTCGAGCCAGGATCTGCGGGCGGCGGGCCCGGCGATGCTCGGCCATCCGTCGGGAAAAAGCCTCGACTTCCGCTGGCATGTCGGCCAGCGTTTCCCCTGCCAACCAGCCCCGCAGTTGCCCCGCCTTCTGAATCAGGGCGCGGTTCAGGTCGCCCAATTCCGCGTCATCCCGGGCCTGTTGAGCCTCTTTCTCGCGGCGCAGGAGGTCGATCAGCGTGTCCAGATGATCCACCGCATGCAGGGTTGCCAGATGGACCCCGTGCGGCCGCGAAACCGTGCCGCGCTCGGCGCTGTAGGGGGCCAGTTGCCGAAGGTACTGCCGCACCTCGAACAGGGCGTGGTCGGCCTCGTCCAGGTCATGACCGATGGCGGCGTCCGCGCGTCGGCCTTGCAGGCGATCCGCCACGGCGTTGGCCACCAGCGCCCCGACCTCCATCACCGTCTGCCGTGCCGCTTCTACCGCCACCTCCGGCTCAGACACCACCGCCCGATCCAGATGCCGGGTCGCCGCCGTGTCGCGCTCCGGCACCAGCCAGGCGACCAGGCTGGCAAAGCCGTTGAACCAAGGCAGGAACAGCGCCACGCCCAGCAGGTTGAACGCCGTGTGAAACGCCGCCAGCGTCAGCACGCCCGGCGTCGGCTCCAGCCAACTGCCCACCGCGCCCACCAGCCACACGAACGGCCCCAGCAGTACGAAGGCCACGGCCGCCGCTACCACGTTGAACAGCACGTGCGCCGCCGCCGTCCGCTTCACTGCCGTCCGGCCGCCGATCGCGGCCAGCCCCACCTTCACGGTCGTGCCCACGTTCTGCCCGATCACCAGCGCCGCCGCTTGGTCCAGGCTGATCGCCTCGCTGTGCAGTGCCACCAATGTGGCGGCCAGCGCTGCGCCCGAAGCTTGCATCACCACCACCATCACCACCCCGATCAGCAGCATCGCCAGACGGCCGATCCACGTCGGATCCGCGAAGCGGCCAAGATCGAGATGTCCGGCCACGCCATCCATCGCCTCCTGCAACGTGCCGATGCCCACGAAGATCAGACCGAACCCCGCCAGCATCAGCCCCACTTGCGCCCATGGCCGACGCAGCATCAGTCGCATCATTGTCCCGATGGCGACCAGGGGCAGCGTGACCATCGAGATGTTTACCTGAAAGCCCAGCACTGCCACGATCCAGCCGATGCTGGTTGTGCCCAGGTTTGCCCCCATGATGACGCCAACCGCCTGCGGAAACGTGATCAGGCCTGCACTGACGAAGCCGATCGTCGTCAGCGCCGTGGCGCTGGACGACTGTACCAGTACCGTGGCCGCTGCTCCGCTGGCGATGGCCGTGATCGGACCCCGGACGAACCGGCTGAGGATTCGGCGTAGCGTATCACCGCCCACGGCTCTGAGGCCGTCGGTTATCAGCACCATGCCCAGCAGAAACAGCCCGATGCCACCGAGCAGCAGAACAATCATCTTGATTCTTCTCCACAAACCATCACCGCGCCACTCGATTCTCCGCCGGAACAACAACTGAGGCTCTGTCTAATCCCACCGCTGGCCTTCATATCATGTCACGCTATGCTGGATGAGGCGAACCCGATGCTGCCGCGTCCCAGGTTTGTCCGGCACGGCGAGCGAGCCGGGTTGACAGGCTCGCAAAGCGTCTGCTCCCGCCTTCGAAGCGGAGCCTGCTCAGGGGTGAAGTGCACTCACATCCGTCCTAGTTTGAGGTAAGATGAAACCGTCAAGATTCTGGATACAGGCGGTGCTCTGGGTCGGCGTTTACGTCGCGCTGATCCTGGCTCCGCTGGGCGTGGCCGCCATGGGCGAAGCGCCGCCTGCCCGCGAATTCTGGATCGAGTTCGGCGTTGGCCTGGGCTTCGTGGGACTGGCGATGATGGGGCTTCAGTTCGTGCTCACGGCCCGCTTTCGTCAGATCGCCGAGCCGTTCGGCACCGACATCCTGCTCCAGTTTCATCGCCAGGCAGGCATCGTCTCGTACTGGTTCATCCTTGGCCACGTCGCCGTGCTGCTGCTGGCCGACTTTGACAACCTCGCCTTCTTCGATCCCCGCGTCAATGCCCCACGCGCCGTAGCCCTCGTCACTGTCCTGATCATGGTGACTTTGCTGGTGGTGCTGACGCTGAAGCGCGAGCGGGCGGGCCTGGTGTACGAATGGTGGCGATTGACCCATGGGATATTCGCCCTTCTGGCGGTTTTCATTGGTCTGGCACATATTCTGATGGTCGGCTACTACGTCGACACATTGTGGAAGCAGGCGATTTGGGTGGGACTGACCCTGGCGGCCATGGGGCTACTGGTGCACGTGCGAGTCGTTAAGCCGCTCCTTGCCCGCCGCACCCCTTACGAGCTCACGGCGATCAGGCCGGAAGCGGAGCAGATCTGGACCCTCGACGTGAAGCCGGTCGGGCACGATGGCTTGCGTTTCAAGCCGGGACAGTTTGTGTGGATCACCTTCGGCGGGTCGCCCTTTTCCATGGAGCAGCACCCATTCTCGCTGGCCTCAAGTGCCACCCAGACCGACACGCTTCAGTTGACGATCAAGGAGCTTGGCGATTTCACGTCACGGATCGGCCGACTCGAGGCGGGATCGCGACTGTTCCTCGAAGGGCCATACGGCGCGTTCACGCTCGATCAACGTGTCGGCAAGGGAGCCATGTTCGTCGCCGGAGGTATTGGCATCACGCCGATCATGAGCATCCTGCGCACGCTGCGCGACAGCCAGGATCATCGGGCATTGACTTTAATCTATGGCGGCAAACGGCTGCCGGATCTTGCGTTCTACGACGAAATCGAGCAGATGAAGACCACGATGAATCTCCGGGTGATCTATGTCCTTGAACAGCCACCTGAATCATGGGAGGGCGAACAAGGCTACATCACGCCGGCGCTGCTGGAGCAGGTGCGCCCGCCGTCCCTGGCGGACATGGAATACTTTGTATGCGGGCCCGAGCCCATGATGGATCTTGTCGAAACCACGTTCCGCATGTGGGGCGTACCGCTTCACACGCTGCACGCCGAGCGCTTCAATATCGCCTGAGCCTGCCGTCAAAAGGATTTTGATCATGTGGCACATTTATGTTCGCCGTCTCGTGATCGGCATCGCAATGCTCGCACTGGTCGGTGTCGCGCTCTTCGCCAGCAGGTGAGCTTGAATGATGCTTTGTCCGAGCAGGAGGGGTGGGCGATGATGTGGTGGAAGTGGAACTGAGGCTTGATCGCGATGTTTCTCTTGCGAGGTAGGATAGATTCCAGGCGCCTGTGCAAGGGCGTTGACGTGATGAGGAAGAAAGGCAAAAGCCCTCGGCGATGGATGAGCTGCTTCGTGATCTGGTGCTGATTTTCCTGGCGGCCGGGGCGGTGTTGACGCTTTTTCATCGCCTGCACCTTCCGGTGATCGTGGGACTGCTGGTTACCGGCGTCATCATCGGGCCATATGGTCTGGGCGTCGTGCGGGAACCGGCGCAGGTCGAAGTGCTGGCGGACATCGGCATCATTCTGCTAATGTTTTCCATTGGGCTGGACTTTACGCCTGAGCGTCTTCGGCAACTGGTGCGGGCCGCTCGGCTGGGCGTATTCCAGATGCTGTTTTGCATCGTGGCGACCATGGGCGTGGCCATCGCCTTTGTGGATCGCTGGGCGGAGGCGTTGTTCCTCGGCTTTCTCGTAGCCCACACCAGTTCCACGCTGATGCTGAAGTTGTTTCTGGACCGCGGCGAGTTTCGCACCCCGCAGGTGCGGTTGGGGCTGGGCATCAGCATCTCGCAGGACCTTTCGGTGGTCCCCATGCTGCTGCTGGTGCCGATGATGGCCCGGGGCGAGTGGGCGGCTGGTGCGTTCGGGCTGGACATCCTGCGGGCCCTGGCGGCGCTGGCCGTGGCACTGGTGCTGGCTCGGTGGGTGGTGCCGTACTGGATGCACCACGTGATGCGCACCCGCAGCCGGGAGCTGTACCTGATCTTCCTGGTGGTGGTCTGTCTGGGCACGGCATGGGCAACCCTGGCTGTGGGCCTGCCGGTGAGTTTGGGAGCGTTCCTGGCCGGGCTGGCGATCGCCGGCACGCAGTACAGCGACCAGACGCTGGCGGAGGTGGTGCCTTTCCGCGATTTGTTGGTAAGCCTGTTTTTCATCTCCATCGGCATGCTGCTGGATGTGACCGGTATCTGGCGGTTTGCTCTGCCGGCGTTGCCGGTAATCGCGGCCGTCCTGGTCGTCAAGTTCTTCAGCGGGTTCCTGCCGGCCCTACTCTGGGGCAGCCCGCTGCGTATTGCGACCGTGGTGGGGCTGGCCATGGCACAGATCGGCGAGTTTTCGTTCGTGCTCGCCCACGTCGGGCGGGAGGAAGGGCTGATCGGCTACGACCCATTCCAGTTCTTCGTACTGGTGGCGATCGTGACGATGCTGTTGAACCCTTTCATGGTGGCAGCGGGACCGCGAGTGACGCAGGCGCTCTCGGTCCTCCCTTGGTTGCGGCGGCTTGAAGGACGCGGTGTAGCGCATCAACATAAAGAAGCCCCCTCTCGGGAGAACCACGTGGTAATCTGTGGCTATGGGCTTAACGGTCGGAACATGGTTCGAGCCCTCGAAGCGCTGAACATGCCTTACGCAGCGCTGGAATTGAACCCCGATACGGTCCGCGAAGCTCAGAATCGCGGAGAGGCGGTCTACTACGGCGACGCCACGCGGATTGAGATCCTGCACAGCGTGCATCTGGATTCGGCGCGGGTGTACGTGGTGGCCATCTCCGACCCAAAGGCCACCCGACAGACGGTGCAGCTGGCCCGCCGGGAGAACCCGGGGCTGCACATCATCGTGCGAACGCGCAACCTCGACGAGATCGGCCCGCTGCGCGAACTCGGGGCCGACGACGTGATTGCCCAGGAATTCGAAACTTCCTTGGAAATCCTCGCGCGGACGCTGCATTCCTACCATCTGACCCGCCAGAACGTCGAGCAGACGATTCAGGACATCCGGGGCAATGCCTATCGCACATTCCGTGGCCCGTCGGCCCTTCCGACGGATCGGAAAACGCTCGCCGAGCTGCTGCCGGCCCTGGCAATCGAGACGGTTTCCATCCTTGACGGTTCGCCGGCTATCGATCGAACCCAGGCGGAGCTCGACCTGCGGGCGCGAACGGGATCAACCGTGCTGGCCGTTCAACGTGAACGACAATTGACCACCGTGCCTCCTCCCAATTACAAGCTCCACGTCAACGACGTGTTGATCCTCGCCGGTACGCCGAGGCAGGTGCTCGATGCCGTGCGGATGCTGGAGCCACCGAAGGCATCATCGGAGAAGCCCTCGGAGGACAGTTTGTAACGGTCGACACAAGGATTCCGCGTCACTGACCCCAGTTGATGAAAGCGAGTGTGCACCATGTTTAACCGGATCCTGGTTCCCCTGGACGGTTCGAGCTTTGGCGAGCATGCCTTGCCGTGGGCGCTGAGCATCGCCCGTCGAGCCGAGGCTCCCATTGAGCTGGTGCACGTGTACCAGCCGGTCGTCCTTCCCGAAACGCCATTGACCAAGGAAGCCCGTGAACAAGGCAAGCAGAAAGCCCGGGCTTACCTCGATGGTCTGGTGGAGCGACTAAAGCCTGTCGGAAGCTTTGGCATCAAAGTATCCTTACTGGATGGGCCGGTCACCGAACGTCTGATGGAGCAGGTGAATGCGACGGGCGCGGACCTGATCGTGCTGACCACGCACGGGCGGGGGCCACTCAGCCGCTACTGGCTGGGCAGCGTCGCTGATGAACTGATCCGCCGGGCCACCGTTCCGCTGCTGCTGATTCGTCCGCAGGAGGAGGCCACCGAGTTGACGAATGAGCTGGCGGTGCGGCGGATTCTGATTCCATTGGATGGCTCGCCGTTCGCTGAGCAGATCCTCGAACCGGCGATGGCACTGGGCACGTTGATGCAGGCAGAGTATCGGCTGGTGCGCGTCGTGACGCCAGCGGTGGCGACCGGGCCGGACCCGTGGTTCTCACCGCCGTTGCATGTGCCCGATCTGGACCTGCAGAGCCAGGCCCGCGCCTACCTCAAACGCATCTGGGAACGGCTCCAGGAAGGCCAGCCGCGTACGGTTCGGGCGCATGTGGAAAGCGCCTTCCAGCCTGCCGTCGCGATCCTGGAAGATGGCCAGCGGGCGGAGGCGGATCTGATCGCTCTGGCCACCCACGGCCGAACCGGCATCTCGCGCCTCGTGCTCGGCAGCGTGGCGGATAAGGTCGTGCGCGGTGCCATGGTTCCAGTGCTCGTCCAGCGCCCGTCCACCACGCCGTGAGCGTGGCGGCAGGCGTGCCATGTGGCATCACACGGCGGCGTCAATTCAACAACAGCACATCGTCTACCGGACGGCGAGGCGTGGCTTCCGTTGGCGGGCCGTAGCCCAGGCGGAGCACGATCTGGGGCCGACGGGCCAGCCCAAGCGTCTCCACCGTCCGGGAGCGTAAGTCAGGTACTTCCAGCGGTTGATTGAG
>SLDI01000210.1:0-7282 GCA_007125385.1 Phycisphaeraceae bacterium
GTAGGGGAATTCCTTAGCGAAATCAGGCGGTGCGAGCAGTAACCTCGCGCGCCCGATGCGCTAATACGGATGAGAAAAATGTCGTCGAAAGCGGCTGCATCCTCAGCGGCTGCTGATCCATGTCCACAGCCACAGCAGGAGCGTGGCGATGGCGGAGAGGGCGAGCATGGTCACGATGGGGAAGTAGATGCGGGTGCCGTTGGTCTGGTAGACGATATCGCCCGGCAGGCCGCGGAAACCCAGGCGGGCCAGGGCCCAGATCGCCAGGCCGACGGCTGCGATGGCGAGGCCGACGATGAACAGGATTTTGCCGAGCTGGTCCATTTTCGGCGTGACACTGTGCGCGGGCCAACAGCAGCGGGCGGCAGGCCCTGACGCCAAGGCGTGCATCATCGTGCGTCTCGCACGGCTTACCGCTTCGCGGACAACCCGTGGCACCCGCGCGCGGTGTGATCCAGACTCCCATCATTGTGCATCCGTGTGCATCGGTGGTTTCTACCGCAGCAGCACCCTGTTCAGCGTGTCGGCCTGCCAGCGGATGGTGCGGGCGTCGACGCGCTCGACGCCGGCGCGGAAGGCGTTGCGCTCGGCCATGTCGGTGCGATAGTAGGTCAGCTCGACGGTCGCCGGCAGCGTGGGCTTGAAGGGCTTGAAGCTGTTGGCGCGCTTCACGGCATCGGCGGCGGTCTCGCGGATGAGGCGGTGGGCCTGGGGCAGGGGCAGGCAGTGGGCGCGGTTGCGGCCGACGCCGCGCTTGACGACCGCGCAGGCGACGTCGCCGAGGGTGGCGCGGGCTTCGTCGGCGGCGGCCTGGTCGCCGCTGACCATGATGACGGGGACGTTGAAGTGGCCGGCCCAGGCGGCCTCGATGCCGATCTCGCCCATCTCCCGGCCGTTGAGCCGGTAGCGGAACCACTCGGCCGAGCTCATGGTGTGATCGAGGAAGCCGTTGATGGTGCCGGCCATGGCGTGGTGGCCCAGCAGGATCACGCCGGCGAAGGAGTCGTCGAGGCTGGGCATGACCTGGCCGGCGCCGGGGGTTTCGCTGAGCAGGCGATCGTCGAGCTCCTCGACGCGGATCTGCCCGCCGCCGGCGTGCGTGTCGCAGGCGATGACCTCGGTGGCGCCGCCGTCGAAGCAACCCGCGGCCGCGGCGTTGATGTCGAGCATCATGAGCCTGCGGGCCGGCTCATAGTCGGCGGGGAACTCCTTCTTGACCTGCTCCATCAAGCGGATGCCGCTGATGCCTTCCATGTCGGCGAGGATGTAGATTTTCATGGGCTTGAGAATAGCCACGGATGCACACGGATGCACACGGAGATGAGGCCGGGCTGGTGCCTTGTTAACCCCCGCGAGGGCCGCGGATGCCCGTTACGCATAGATGCTCAACCGCGCGCGTTCGCTCTACCCGCCCTGCATCATGGCGCGGCTTTCGTGGACGCGCGACATGGTGGAGATCGAAGTTGGTCGGCGACACGCCCCCAGCCCCCCCCCGGGGGGGAGGGGGTGCTTACTCCTGGCCGTACGTCGCCTGGCGTTCGTACAGCTCTTCGAGCGTCTGGCCGGTCTGCTCCTCGATGAGTTGGCGGGCCTCGTGGATCGATAACCGCTGGACATGGCCGTCGGCGAACCCGACAACGATGTCATCACCTGCGGCGTGTTCGGGACGTTCGAACGCGGCGATGTGCTGAGATGGGCGGGGAATCTGCGCGAGTTCGCCCAGGGGAATGAGCACATAGGAGGAGTGCTCACGGATCCACTGTGCGCGCTCTTGAGCGGACTGCGCATGAAACTCCTGAGGCGCGCTGATGTCGGCTGCGGGCGAGATAAAAATGAGCGGATCCTCGAAGATGTCGGCATAAAGAATCGCGATGTCATCCGGTGCGCTGTCATCGTGATCCATCGCGTACATGTGTAGACCCATCATGATCTGCCGCAGGTGCGTGCCGCTTTGCATCTGCCTGGCGGTGGTGCGTGCCGCGGCGAGGGCGGGGAGGGTGATGCCGACGCCGACGGGGGCGAACATCATGCCGCTGCCGCCTTCGTGGCCGAGGGCGGCAGCGCCGGGGAAGGGGGTGATGTGGCGCATGTGCAGGCCGGCGTCGCTGGCCCAGGTGATGCGGCCGGCGGGCTCGAGCAGGTCGCGGATCTGGCTGAGCGTGGGCAGGCGGTGCAGGGCGGCGGCGTCGGCGTGGTGGTCCATGGCGATCAGGATGCCCGGCAGCATCTGGCCGACCATGAGCATCTCGCCGTAGACGGTCTCGGCGGCGGGGGCGAGGTCCGTCCAGCCGCGGGTCAGCACATCGGCCTCGCCAAGGCTGTCGCGCATGGCGGTGAAGCGCTCGTTGGCGGTGATCGACTCGCCGCCGTCGATGGCGAAGTCGATGGCGTGGGTCACGGCCTGGGGCAGCAGGCCGATGTACAGCCGGCCGTCGTGGATGGCGAAGCTGGGTTGGACGAACAGGAAGGCGAAGCTGTGGACGTCGGTGCCGCGGTGGTCGGCGGCGACGAAGCGGAAGTGGGGGTCGTCTTCCCAGTGCGGCTCGGTGGCGGCGTTGGCGCTGCGCGTGAGCATGTCCAGGGCCGAGGCGAGCCGCTGGGGCTGGCGCAGCTCGTTGCTGACGACGAGGCCGAAGACGCTGGCCGGCCCGGCGACGTCGGCGTCGCGCCAGGCGATCCAGGCCGGGCCGAGGGCGGCGATGAGCTCGTTCTCGAGGTCGACGCCGAGCATCATGCCCATCATGGCCAGGCCGCCCTGGACCTCGTGCCAGGCCTCGGGGTCGATGTCGCGCACCGCCTGGCCGACGGCTTCGTAAAGCCCGAGCAGATCGAAGCGGCCGGCGAAGAGCCAGCTCGCGGTGGCGGGGATGGGGGCCAGGTCGTCGAGGGTGATCGGCTCGCCGTCGATCAGCCAGGCGATGAGGCCCTGGCGTGGTGCGGGGGCCTGGATGAAGGCGTCGGTGCGCCAGCGCGGGCCATCGAAGGAGGCGCTCCACGCGACGGTCTGGAGGGAGTCGAGGCCGGCGGCGGTGAGGGCGGCTTCGATCTCGTCAGGCTGGGGGCCGCCGGCCAGGCCGGGCGGCATCTGCCGCATCTGCTCGAAGATCATGTTCACGATGCGGTCGACGTTGACATAGGCCAGGGCGACGTGCGGCCCGGGCAGCGGGGCGGTGGCGCCCTCGAAGTGGTCGCTGGCGGCCAGGCCGCCGTCCTCGGGCTCGGCGAAGGTGAAGTCAAGCACCGCGCCGATGTAGTCCTCGTGGTCGATCTGCTGGACGGGTGCGCCCATCTGCGTGAGCTGCTCGATCCAGGCCTCGACCGCGTCGCGCTGCGGCCCGGCGTCGATGAGCAGCCCCAGGCGCGGCATCATCGCCATCTCGTCGAGGCCGGCGAAGTAGAACGCCCACGGCCGGTCGATGAGCACCGGGGCGAGGTCGGCGACGGCCTCCGCGGCGAAGCTCAGGCCCGGCTCGTGCTCGATCTCGGCGAAGCGGCGCATGGCGTCGGGCAGGGTCTCGACGATCAGCTCGCGCAGCTGCGTGTGCTCGAGCAGTCGGCCGAGGTGACGCTGGTCCAGGTCGGCGGCGTCGGAGGTCGCGCCGTCGAAGCCGACGTAGACGATGGCGTCGGCGGGCACGTGCTCGGCGAGCGGGCCGGCGTCGGCGGCGGGGGTGGTGACGGCCAGGGCGGCGAGGAGGGTGAGCAGGGGGGTGAGCGTGCGCATGGTCTTCCTTTCGCAACGCGCGCGATCCGACGATGTGGCCCGGAAGCGCGGGGTGGTGAAGCGATCATTATGATCGCGGCACCAAGGGGACGCAACCGTGTGGGAGATCGCAGAACCGCGAAGGGGCGAAGCTGGCGAAGGACGCGAAGGAAAGCCGGTTGGTTCCGGATCTTGCGTAAAGCGCGCCTGGCGGGTGCCACTGAGAAGGCCGTCTTCGGCCTTGTCAGTGCGGGCTGGCGTGACGGGCCCGCGACGCCGGTCGACACTGACACGCTCCGCCCCCGCCACACCTCCGCTTGTCCGTGGCACCCATCGCTGCGCTCTACCCACCCTACATCAGCGCCGCCAGGCGTAAAGTTCTCGGCGTTGCGTGGCACCTCATCGGCTACGAATGGATCGAACGCGTTCTAGCGGCGATACTCGTCATCCATTTCGTCCGGCACGTCGTCCTCCTCTTCCTCTTCCTCCTCATCTTCATATTCATACTCGTATTCGTACTCGTCCACTTCCTCGCCCGCCTCGTCGTCGGCTTCGTCGTCGGCTTCTTCCGCGGCGTCCTGCTCGTGGTCGGTGGCGGGGGAGGCCTCGGCTTCGACCTGGGCCTTGTTGGCGGCGTCGGCCTGGGCCTGGGCCTTGATGGCCTCCCACTCCTCGACGCTGATGGTGACCTCGCGGGCCTGGGTGCCCTTGTACTCGCCGAGGATGCCGGTGGACGCCATGGCCTCGATGAGGCGTGCGGCCCGGCCGTAGCCCACGCCGAGGCGGCGCTGCAGCAGCGACACGCTGCCGCGGCCGGTCTCGATCACGAGCAGCACGGCCTTTTCGAAGAGCGGGTCGGCCAGGGTCTGCTCGTCGACGTCCTGCTGGCCGGAGCGGATCTGCACGAGCTGTGGCTCGAAGTGCTGCTGAGCGACGCCCTTGAGGAACTTGACGGTGCGGCGGATCTCGTGGTCCTCGACCAGCGTGCCCTGGGCGCGCAGCAGCTCGTGGCTGCGCGGCGAGAGGAAGAGCATGTCGCCGTGGCCCAGCAGCAACTCGCCGCCCTTCTGGTCCAGGACGATGCGCGAGTCCATGCCCGAGGCGACCTTCAGCGCGATGCGACAGGGCAGGTTGGACTTGATCAGGCCGGTGACGACGTTGGCCTGCGGGCGCTGGGTGGCGAGGACGAGGTGGATGCCCACGGCGCGGGCCTTCTGCGCGATGCGCACGATGTGGTTCTCGACCTCCTTGTTGGTCATCATCAGGTCGGCGAGCTCATCGATGATGAAGACGATGTAGGGCAGCTTCTTGGGGATCCTGGCCTCTTCCTGGGGCGTGTTGGGCTCGAGGCGTTCGACCACCTCCTCAAACGTGAGGCTGTTGTAGCTGGCGATGTCGCGGACGCCGGCCTCGGCGAGCAGTTCGTAGCGCTCGTCCATGCGTCCCACGGCCCATTCGAGGATGGACGCGGCCTTGGCCATCTCGGTCACCGGCGGGCACATCAGGTGCGGCACGTCCTTGAACTGGCTCATCTCGACGATCTTGGGGTCGACGAGCACGAACTTGACCTCGTCGGGGCGGCGGGTGTAGAGCAGGGACATGATGATCGAGGCCTCGGCGACGCTCTTGCCCGAGCCGGTGGTGCCGGCGATCAGCACGTGGGGCATGGAGGCGAGGTCCTGGATGAGCGGGTTGCCCGAGGCGTCCTTGCCCAGGTACATGGGCAGCTTCATCTTTTTGGTGGAGTCGGGGGCGGCGGCCATCAGCTCCTTGAGGCGGACCTTTTCCTTGCGGGAGTTGGGGACCTCGATGCCGATGGTGTTCTTGCCGGCCATGTTGGGCACGACGCGGATGTTCTGGGCCTTGAGCGCGCGAGCGAGGTCGGGGGCGACGTTGGTGATCTGCGAGACCTTGGTGCCCTTGGCCAGCGCGACCTCGAACATGGTGATGACGGGCCCGGAGTCGATGCCGACGACCTCCCCCTCGATGCGGTACTCCTGGAGGGCGGATTCGAGCTCGACGGCCTGGTCGCGGACGATCTGCTCCATTTCGGCGGTGAAGTTCTCTTCCGGCTCGTCGAGCAGGTCCAGGCCGGGGAACTGGTAGCCGGAGAGGTCCGGCTCGCGGGCGGCGGCGTCGGTGGTGTCGGTGCGCGGGGCGAAGTTGATGGGCAACTGCTTCATCTTGGCGCGCAGGGCGTCGGGGTCGAAGCCCTGGCCGGTCCGGGTGGCCATGTAGGCCTCGGGGGCGTCGGCGCCTTCGTCGTCGTCCTCGGCCTGCGGCTGGTCCTCCTCGGCGAGGTCCGGCTCCTCGGTCTCGTCGCGTTCGGCCTGCTCGACGGTGTCGAGGGCTTCGTCCCATTGCTCCTGCTCGTCGATCTGCTCCTGCTCGCGTCGGCGGGATCGGCCGGGGCGCAAGATGGTGGGCTCGTGACTTGACCGGCCGCGGCGGAAGAGCCCGGCCACGCCGCCGGCGACGCCGCCCGCAACGCCGCCCGCCACACCGGCGACGCCCGCCAGCGCTGTTCTCGGCGCGTGGATGCGCGTCTCGCGCAACCGCTCGCCCATGCCCAGGACGTGCCGGCCGAACCAGCGCGGCAGGGCGAGCACGAGCTCGTCGACGGCCAGCAGGGCGCCGACCCAGAAGGCGACGGCGAGGATGACGAGGGTGCCGGCGACGGCGAAGCGTTCGATGAGCTGGTCGGCGACGAACAGGGCGAGCATGCCGCCGCTGCCGGGCACCGCCGCGGCATGGCCGGGGCCGGTCCAGATGGCGAGCAGGGTGCTGGTCGCGACGGTCATCAGCAGCACGCCGGCGGCGCGCAGGGGCAACTGGGTGACCGGCTTGCTCACGGCGGTGCGGGCCAGGTACAGGCCCATGGCGGCGATGATCAGCCACGCGCCGGAGCCGAGCATGAGGTGGATGCGGTGAGCGGCGGCGGCGCCGACGAGCCCGACCCAGTTGCTCACGCGTTCGTTGACCACCCCGTGGCCGGTGCCCGGCGGATCGGCGGGGTCGAAGCTGGCCATCGCGGCGACCAGCAGCAGCCAGAGCCCGGCCAGGGCCGCCCACCCCATCGCCGCCCACGTTGAGCCGGCGCCGTCGCCCTGTTGCTCGTTCTTGTTCTTTGCCATGTCGTGTACCTCGCATCCCTGGCGCAGCGCACAGCGACCGCGCCACTTGGGCTAGATCGGCCCGGGGGTGAGTCCGGCGACACAGAACGGCGATCAGTGCCGATGCGGGGGCGAGAGATCGGCGAAACGCGGGGTGCCGGTCCGATAAGGTTGCGCCCGGGAGGGGGTTGCGGCCAGGAGTGGAGCGAAGCGGAACCCGTGGATGGCGAGGCACACGCTGATTCTGCTCAGGCAGGGGCAGAGGCGGTCAGCGACGTCGCCGCCGCCCCTGCCGGGGCGGGGGTTGTGGGCTCGCGGCGGTCCACCGGTTGCGCTGCGCTTGCCTTCCGCGTCAAGCTGTGGCACCGGCCAACCAGGCTGACACGTTGATGCGAATGGCCCTTGCGCCAGGGCCGGGCCTGTGCTACCTTTGATCGCGTCTCTTGTGGCCGTGTCACTTCGGGAA
>SLDI01000143.1:0-7282 GCA_007125385.1 Phycisphaeraceae bacterium
AAGCCTTGGCATTTCCCCAACATGATCGGTGCTCCCATGGTACGAGTCGTCAACATGGCGCCAACGCTCACGCCCGGTGATACAGACCTGATGTGACGGCCCAGGCAGCTTGACGGCACGAGTGTATCGCGCCCTGACGGGGGGCGCCGAGTGAGCTTGCCCGGTTCGGGCTGGCGTCGGGCGGGGTGCGGGGTGCGGCCTGTATCGGTGGCGCTCCGGGTGACCGGGGGCCTCCGGGCAGTTCGCGAGCCTCAGCGGCTTACCGCCGGCGCCGAAGCGAATGTCAGCTCGTGCTCAGGCTCGAAGCGGTGCGCCGCCAGGTTGTAGGTCTGGACGCTCAAACGATGCCCCTCGATCGTCAGCAGGCGGAAGCGCGGCACGTGACAGCTTCCGAGCTTCGTCCGCTCCAGTCCCGGGACATGGACGTGGTGCACACCGCGGTCACAACGGGCGTGGCCCGGCCACTCGTCGAGATTCATGTGCAGGTGGCCGGAGAAGGTGGCGACGACGTCTTCCCGCGCCAGGATCCGCTCGTTGAGCGCCGGCCGCTGCATCGCACCGCGGGGGTGGAAAAGCCCCGGCGGCGCGTTGTGCGTGAAGAGAATGGCGGGAAGGCCGGGGCTCTGCATCAACTGCGCTTCGATCCAGTCGATCTCGTGGTCGTTGAGCTCCTTGCCGCCGTCCATCGCCGAGGCGAACACGAACAGGTGTCCCGCCGCGCGGCGGGTATACGACAAGCCGCGCCCGCTTTCGTCCTCAGGACCGCCACCGTTCCACTTCGCCGCGTAACGCAGCAGGCGCTCGGCGCCATTCTCGGCCATAAGCTCCTCGTTGCCGAGGATGGGCAGCAGCGGCGGGCGCAGGGCACACAGATGCTCGCTGACCGCGTCGTACTGGGCCAGCGCCCCCTTGTGGGCGATGTCGCCGGTGCCTGCGACGAAGGCGATCGGCGCCTGCTCATCAAGACGGTTGATCACCTCGACAGCCGCGGCGGTGTGGGTGAACACCGGCTCGGGCTTGGGCTCGGCGTCACCGAGGATGGCGATGCGGATCGGGCTCATGTGATCTCCAGCGAGCATCATAACCTGCGAGCACATCGTGGGCCAGGCCTGACGAAAGGCCTTCAGCGCCACCGCGGTGGTGACGACGTGGCCCTTCCAGCAGCGGACGCGCAGCGCATCAAACGGTGCCTCACGTGGAGAGTTCGGCCAATCGCCGCTGGATGAAGTGCCGCTCGGGAGCCTGCCGTGTCAGAGCGAGGGCCCGTTCGTAGGATGCACGGGCGTCCGCCGTTCGGCCCAATCGTCGGCACAGGTCGGCCCGGGCGGCATGGGCGGGGTGGTAGTCCGTCAGCTTGCCTCGCGCCAGGAGGGCATCGATCAGGGCGAGGCCGGCCGCGGCGCCGTCGCGCATCGCCAGGGCCACGGCGCGGTTCAGCTCGATCACGGGTGAAGGGTTCACCCGCAGCAGCACGTCGTACAGGCCGACGATGCGGGTCCAATCGGTCGCGGCGGCGGTGGGCGCCTCGGCATGCACGGCCACGATCGCCGCCTGAAGCGTGTACGGGCCGATGCGGCGTGCGGCGAAGGCTCGCTCCACCAGCGTCACCCCCTCGACGATGCGTTCGCGATCCCAGAGCGAGCGATCCTGATCTTCCAGCAGAACCAGCTTGCCCGCCGACGAGGTGCGAGCGGCACGGCGCGATTCGTGCAGCAGCATGAGCGCGAGCAGGCCCATCGCCTCAGGCTCCGTGGGCTCGGACAGCAGGTCGACGAGCAGCCGGCCGAGTCGGATCGCTTCGCCGCAGAGGTCGGGCCGCGTCAGCGAATCGCCGGATGAGGCTGTGTACCCTTCGTTGAACACCAGGTAGACCACGCGAAGCACGGCATCCAGCCGGTCGGGCAACTCGTCACGGGCCGGTGCTTCGAAAGGGATGCGGGCGTCGCGGATCTTCCGTTTGGCGCGCACGATGCGCTGGGCGATGGTGGGCGGGGTGGTGAGAAAGGCGTGAGCGATCTGCTCGGTTGTCAGGCCGCAGACCTCGCGCAGCGTCAGCGCCACCTGGGCATCGGGCGGCAGCGCGGGGTGGCAGCAGGTGAAGATCAGGCGCAGGCGATCATCGGCAACGCCCTGGCCTTCCGCGATTGCGGGGGCGTCCGTGGAGCTGTTCAGCCGTTCAGCGAGCTGAGCCAGGGACGCATCAAAGCGTGCGCGGCGGCGCAGGGCGTCGATGGCCTTGAAGCGGCCGGTCGAGACCAGCCACCCCCGCGGGCTCGCGGGAATCCCCTCCCGCTGCCACTGTTCGATTGCCGCGGTGAAGGCGTCGTGCAGCGCCTCCTCGGCCAGGTCGAAGTCGCCCAGCAGGCGCACCAGCGTCGCGTACACCCGCCGCGACTCGGCGCGGTAGACGGCCTCCACCCTCTCGCGCATCGCTCCGGCGGCATCGCGGCTCATGGCGTCGGTCTCTGGGCATCACTGGGGCGAACGCCAGATGGTACCGCGAATGCTTCGAGCAGGACATCGGGAATGTGTTCGTGGCCTACCGCTTCTCGATCTTCGCGCGCAGGCGCTCCTCCTGCTCGCGCAGCTCCGGCGTCAAAAGCTCGGCCAGATCTTCGCACTCGAAGACAGGCCGGATCTCGATATCAGAATCATCGGGCATCGGATTGGGGCAGCGCTTGACCCAGTCGATCGCCTCCTGCATCGAGCTCACCTGCAAGAGCCAGAAACCGGCGACGAGTTCCTTCGTCTCGACGAACGGGCCGTCGATGACGGTGCGGCTTGTCCCCGAAAAGTGGACGCGCACGCCTTTGGAGCTGGGCTTCAGCCCTTCCGCCGCGAGCAGGATGCCGGCGCGATCCAGTTCCTCATTGAACTTGCCCATCTCGGCGAATAGTTCCTCGCTCGGCAGCTCGCCCTTCTCGGACCGTGGGCTCGCTTTGACCAGGACCATGACTTTCATAACTGCTCCCCTGTTGAATGCGGCATCGGGCTCACCGACCACGCGTCGGTGAAAAGGCGAACGTCCATCGTGTCACACATCATCCGGCGGAAGCATTCTCCGTCACCACGACGACCATCCACGAGACGCCGAAGCGGTCCGCGACCATGCCGAAGCGCGGTGAGAAAAAGGTCTCGTCCAGCGGTATCTGCACCTGCCCGCCGTCGCTCAGCGCGGCGAACAGGCGGTCGGCCTCGGCCTCGTCCGCCGCGGTGAGCGACAGCGAACACCCCGAATATCCTGTCGTCTGCCCCGTTGGGTCGTCCGACGCCATCATTATCGTCTGGCCGATGCGAAAGCTCGCGTGCATCACCTTGTCGGCGACGCCGGGCACGCCGGACGGACACATGCCGGGGTCGGGGCTGTCGCGATAGTGCATGAACGATTCCACCTCGGCGCCGAGCGCTTCGCGGTAGAACGCGACCGCCTCTTCGCAGTTGCCGTTGAAGAACAGATAGGGTTGAACTTGCACGATGTCTCCTTGTCAGTGGTGATCGGGATGGCGGTTATCCCGCGTACGCCCGCTCAAGCTCGCCGATGTCGAGCTTTCTCATTTGCAGCATGGCCTGCATGACCCGCTGTGATCTTGCGGAATCATGGTCCGCGAGCATCTTGAACAGCACGATGGGAACGACCTGCCACGACACGCCGAACTTGTCCTTGATCCAGCCACAGCGTTCCGCTTCCGGGTCGGCGGAGAGCTTGGCCCAGTAATCGTCGACTTCGTCCTGCGTCTGGCAGTTGATCTGCAACGAGATGGCCTCGTTGAACTTGAACATCGGGCCGCCGTTGAGCCCCGTGAACGGCCGCCCGTCGAGCTGGAAGTCAATGGTCAGCACCGATCCCACCGGTTGTCCGGAGGCCCTGGCCGAGACTTCGTTGACGCGCGTGACATGGCCGATGCTGGAGTTCTTGAAGATGGCGGTGTAGAACGTTGCCGCCTCTTCAGCCTGGCCATCAAACCACAAACAGGGGGTGATCGTTTGAATGTTTTCCATGTTGTTTCTGCTTGCGTCGAGTTGAGGAAACCTCGCCTGGCACAACTGGGTCGGCCGACACCGCGACGGTCGCCCTTGCGACACCGATCATACTCCTTGAACACACCATCACGGCTGAAGATCGAACAGCGCCTTGCTGGTTTCCGGATCGAACGGCGCCGACCAGTGCTCATGCACGATGACCCACTTGCCCCCCGTTCTGCGGAAGCCGATGGTGCTGCGCATCCAACAGGCTTGTGCTTTGCCGGACTCATCCGGCCCCGGGCCGCACCGGCAGAGCCAGTGCCCGAAGGCGACGTCGCCGCTGACCGCAATGCTCGGCTGGTGCAGCTCGAAGGTCATCCCCGACGACGGGCACATGGCGATGCATGCTTCCCAGTGCTTCCTGTATGCTTGCACCCCTTTGAACTGCAATTGTGCGATGGCGTCGAACGCGAGAATGTCGGGCGCGTAGTGCGAGGCGATGCGCTCCGGGTCAGAGGCGCGGATCGCATCCAAATAGCGGTCCACCAGGTCGCGAATCTCGGTTTCGGCTGCGGATTGGGTTGTTGTGGTTCCCATGGTTGCTTTCTTTCAGCAAGGGTTGTTAATCGGTACGCTGCGCCCCTGACTCACGAGCCGCCGCAGGACGTCGCGGCGTCCCGGTCTCCGTACTCATCGTGACGGCGGGGCCAGTTCGGATACACGGCGTCATTCCGACCTTCCGGGGTGAGATCGAGATAGTGATTGGCGTCCAGAACGATGTCGAGCCCGCGGGCATAGGTTGAGTAGGTGTGAAAGACCTGCCCCGCGGTGTCCTTGAAGAACACACTGATGCCGGGTAGCTCTTCACTTCGATAGCGTGGAGCGATGTCGATCGTCCCGAAATTGTAGTTCACTCTCCCTTCAGCCAATTGCTCCTGTGTGAAGGAGACATGGAAGTCGTAGTTGAACTCGCTGCCGAGGGAGGACACCCATGCGAAGCGCCAGCCCATGCGCCTGCGGTAGGCCAGGAGCTTGTCGATCGGCGCGCGGGAGACGGCCACGATCCGCACGTTGTGATGCTCGAGGTGTTGCGCGGGGCCGTCAATATGCTCCGCCTGGAAGGAGCAGCCGGAGCAGGCGGCGTCCCAGTCCGGCGCATACATGAGATGGTGAACGATGAGTTGGCTGCACCCATCAAACAGCTCGGCGAGCGTCCGTTTCCCGTCTTCCGCCTCAAAGAGGTAGTCCTTCTCGACTTTGACCCATGGGAGGGCGCGTCGCTCGGCGGCGATCGCGTCGCCCTGACGCATGTGCGCCTTTTCCTTGGCAAGCAGGGTCTTGCGCGCCGCGATCCACTCCCCGAGCGCCACGCGAGGGGTAAATTCACGTTCCAGACACGCGAAGGCGTCGGCGGGCAGGTAGAGCGTGCCGCGACGGGCGTGCGGGTCGATGACGATGCGATCGCAATACGCCTGCACGAGCTGACGGGTCTCGTCGAAGCTGGCCTTGCCTTTGGTGATCTGCTCGAAGCGGCGGAAGCGGTCGTCGGCCCATTCGCGCAGGTCCGCCTCCGTGTACGGCGCCACCTGCTCGGGCTGTTGCTGCTCCAGGCGCTCACGTAGCCCATCGCGTCGCCGCTTCAGGCCCGCCAGCGTGGCTTTCAGCTCGTCAAGGCCCTCGAAGTCCGGGTCAGCCAGCATGGCCACGGTGGTCTGGATGCGCTTGTCCAGCGCCACAACCTGCTTCTCAAGCTCGGCGGCGTCGTCGGCATCGTTCCGCTCGTCGCCGGCCATCGCCGCCTGCACGAATGATTCCACCGCCTGCTCCCGGCCGGCGTGGTCGCCCATCACCACCTGGCCCACCTGCTCGATGACGAACGCGTCGAGGCCGTCGGCAGGTACGTTCGTCGGCTTGCACACAGCCTTGCCGCTGCGGTAGTAGCCGCCATCGACGTAGTAGCGATACCGCACCCACCGCTTTCCGCTTCGAGCCTTCATCTTGTGCTGGCGGAAGTTGTAGCCGCAGTGCCCGCAGACGATCAGGCCCGAGAGCAGCGCCCGGTCGATGCGCTTGGCCTGTCCGCCGAGCGTGCTGCGCTTCTGCACCGCCCGCTTGGCTTTCTCGAACGTCTCCGGCGACACCAGCGGCTCGTGGGCCTTCTCGACGACGTACCAGTCGGCCTCGGCGTTGGCACCGGCCACGAACCCGCGCTTGGGCCGGAGCGTCCCGTCACCAGCCACGCCGTTGAGCTTGCCGAGCGTGCGGCGATTCCACGCCAGGGCGCCGCGGTAGACCGGGTTGCGGAGCATGCGGGCGATGAGGCTGGGCGTCCATGGTTGCCCCACGGGGCTGGGCACACCGTCGTCGTTGAGCCGGTGGGCGATATGCTGGTAGCCATAGCCGGCGAGGCAAAGGTCAAAGACCCGCCGCACGACCTTTACCCGCTCGGGATCGCTGGGCACGAAGCGCACGGTATCGCTTTTGGCCTTCTTCATGCTCTCGCCGCGGGCCAGCGTGCGCACGAGCTTCCCGTCGGGCCCGAACTCCTGCTTGCTGCCGTCGGGCAGCCATCGGAAGGTCCGCAGCACCTGGCCCCCGGCGGTGGCGTGCTGCTTGTCGTACCCGTAGGGCGGCCGGCCGCCGGGGGCGCACTGCTTTTCCATGATGTGGGAGATGGTGCCCCGGATGCAGTCGCGCGACAGCTTCACGCTGTACTGCCGGGCCTGCCACGATTTCACGCCCTGGAGCAACTCGCCCTCCTCGCCATCGGGGATGCCCTCGGCGCAGAAGATGGCCTCGACGCCGGCCAGGTGCAGCCGGTGCAGGTAAAACCCCGTCTCGTTCGTGCCGCCACGGCTGAAGCGCGAGATGTCGTAGACCAGCACCGTCTCGAAGTCGCGCCCACCCCCGGAAGCCTCGGCGTCGCGCATCAGCCGCTCGAAATCTGCCCGGCCCTTGGCGCTGGTGCCGCTGATCGCGTCGTCCACGTACCAGCGCTGGATGGCGTAGCCGTTCTCCTTCGCCCACTTCTCGACGTAGGCCTTTTGGTCCGGGATCGACCGCTCCTGCATGTCGGTGCTCCGGCGGGCGTAGCCGACTGCCGGGATCTGCTTCTTCTTCGCCATGGTCTTCTCCTTGATCTGGTGATGGGTCCGAACGTCGACACACACTTCCCTCAACTCGCCCCCCACATCAACTGAATTCCGCGCCACCCTCGTCGTGCGCGATATGAGTCGCGCCTGCTGACTTCTTGCGCCTGCCCCGCGACTGGGGCCAGCCCCCCTCCCGGGGGCGCCGTGGCGGCGCGGCTGCAACGAAA
>SLDI01000094.1:0-7267 GCA_007125385.1 Phycisphaeraceae bacterium
GACGGCCGCCGGGGCCGCGGGGGTGCGCGCGTGGCTGCTGTGGCGCTGGTACCAGCTCAGCAGGTGCTGCATCTGCTCGGTGCCGCTCTTGACGCATCCGTGGGCGGGCAGGTCGCCGCGGGCGACGGCGGCGGCGAACATGTTGCCCGTGGTCGAGTCCTCCCACCCGGGCGTGTAGACGGGGATCTGCATTTCGCCGGCGGCCAGCGTCCAGGCGTCGTCCGGCTCGCCGCGGAAGTGCTCGTCCAGCTCGCCGCTGGCCAGCAGCTCCAGGACGAACTGGCTGTGGAACTTGCGCTCGCCGGCGTCGCTGGCGTGCTTCCAGCGTTCCAGCAGCCGGCCTTCAAGGTGGTGCATCACATCCTCGGGGATGCAGGTGTCGGTCACGCGGTTGTAACCCTGGCGGTAGAGCTCCAGCTCATCCTGGGCAGAGAGAGCGCGCCAGTTGGGGCAGAGCTTGTAGTCGGGGTAGGCCAGCAGGTTGTAGACGTCCTCCTCAAGGTTGGCGCCGGTGCAGGAGATGGCGTCGACGTAGCCGGCGCGGATCAGCCGGGCGAGCGTCCGGCCGAGCTTGGCGGTGCTCATGGCGCCCGCCAGCGAGACGAGCATCGCTCCCCCGGCGTGGATGTGGCGCTCATAAGCGGCGGCGGCGGCGACGAGCTCGCGGCTGTTGAAGTGCAGAAAGTGCTCGGTGATGAACCGCCGCACCGGACCGGGGGTGGATTGGTGATGGCTGATTTCTGATTTCTGATTGGACATGGGGCGTTGGGAATTTCGGATTTCGGATTTTATCGGTGTGCATCCGTGTGCATCGGTGGTTTCATTCGGCGGCGCTCAGGCCGAGCACGTCGGCCATGGTGTAGCGGCCGGGGGGTTTGTGGGCGATCCATTGGGCGGCGCGGAGGGCGCCGCGGACGAAGACGTCGCGCGTGGTGGCGCGGTGGGCGAGCTCGATCTGCTCGCCGAGCCCGCCGAAGCTGACGACGTGTCGGCCGACCTCGTCGCCGAGGCGCATCGCGTGCATGCCGATCTCGCCGGGGTTCCGCGGCTGCTGGCCTTCGCGGCCGTGGACCACGTCACGCTCGACGCTCCTGCCGGTGGCGCGGCAGATGGCTTCGGCCAGGCCCAGGGCGGTGCCGGAGGGGGCGTCGGCCTTGAAGCGGTGGTGAGCCTCGAGGATCTCGATGTCGTAGTCGGCGCCGAGCTGGCGGGCGACCTGCCCGGCCAGGGCGAAGAGAACGTTGACGCCGAGGCTGGTGTTGGGCGCCTGGAGCACCGCGACGCGGGCGGCGGCGGCGTCGAGCAGGGCGTGCTCGGCCTGACCCAGGCCGGTCGTGCCCACGACCAGCGCCACGCCGTCGCTGCTGGCCTTGTCCAGCAGGGGGGCCAGGGCCCGGGGGTGCGTGAAGTCGATGACGACGTTGGGCGGCTGGTCCCAGCTCCGGGCGACGTTGACGCCGAGCGTCCCGACGCCGGCGAGGAGCCCGGCGTCGTGGCCGAGTTGGGGATGGTCCGGCCGCTCCAGCGCGGCGACGAGCCGGAGCTCGTCGCTTTCGCTGGCCAGGGCGACGAGCCGCTGGCCCATGCGCCCGGCGGCGCCGTTGATGGCGACGTTGATCATGCCAAAGCCTCGTGCGATGCGAGCCGATTATAGGGAAACGGCCCGGCGGGGCATGGCCGGGGTTGAAGTGGGGGACGGGTTGCTCTAAATTACCCGTCACAGCGTTGTTCCGCCCCGTGCCCGGCACCGGGGCCGACGGGCGGCGAAAACCACCATGGCGATCAACATCTTCTCGAAATCGCGCGGGCAGGGCGGGGCGACGCCGGCGAAGCGCGACCCGCGCAAGGCGCGTCGCTTCTTCGAGCACGCGGAGGCCGTCGCCGACGCCCGCAACTACGACTACGCCATCGAGTGCTACACCAACGGCCTGCGTCACGACCCGGGGAACATGGACAAGCACGCGGCCCTGCGGGACGTGGCGCTGCGCCGCAAGGTGGCCGGGGGCAAGCCGGCGGGCCTGGGCGAGCGCTTCAAGAGCGGCGGGTCGACGGCGGTGGAGAAGATGGTCCATTCCGAGCGGCTGTGGTCCAAGGACCCGCTGAACCAGAAGCTGATGCGTGACGTGATGCGCCACGCGGTCGAGGCCGACGAGGCCGAGCCTGAGCTGGCGCTGGCGGAGGTGGCGTTCTGGGTGGGGAAGCTGATTCTGGAGGCGCCAACGATCAAGAAGCGTGACTTCTGGGTCGAGGTGCGGGATCTGTTTTCGAAGATCGAGGCGTGGAAGGAGGCGGGCGAGGCGTGCCGGCTGGCGTTGCAGCTTGATCCCAACAGCGACAAGCTGCTCAGGGAGCTCAAGGAGATCGAGGCCGAGCGGACGATGCAGGAGGGCGGCTACTCCCAGGCCGACGGGGCCGAGGAGGGCGGCTTCCGCCGGTTCGTGCGCGATGCGCAGAAGCAGCACCAGCTCGAGCGTGACGAGGCGATCGCCAAGACGGCGGACGCGGTGGAGGAGGCGATCGCCGAGCGCCGCGCCGCCTACGAGCAGAACCCGGAGGACCTGGAGCGCCTGAGCAAGCTGGTGGACGCGCTGCTTCAAAGGGAGCGCGACGAGCAGGAGAACGAGGCGATCAAGCTGCTGGAGAAGGCTCACGAGCAGACGGGCCAGTACCGCTACAAGGTGCGCGTGGGCGACGTGCGCATGAAGCAGTTCAACCGGCAGATGCGCTCGCTGCGGGCCCAGCTCGACGCCGACCCGGAGGACGCGGACGCCAAGCGGCGCTACGAGGAGCTGCGCAAGAAGCGGCTGGCGTTCGAGCTCGAGGAGTATGCCGAGCGGGTCAAGCAGTACCCGACGGACATGTCGCTGCGCTTCGAGCTGGGCAAGCGGCTGTACCAGGCGGGGCAGATCGACGAGGCGATCTCGGCCTTCCAGCAGGCCAAGGGGGACCCGAAGTACCGGGCCACGTCGCACCAGTACCTGGGCAGTTGCTACCTGAAGAAGTCGTGGTACGAGGAGGCGGTGGACACGCTGCGCCAGGGCGTCGAGGCCCACCCGGACAGCGACGACCGGCTGGGCAAGGAGCTGCGCTACCTGCTGACCGAGGCGCTGGAGCGCTCGGCGCGGGAGACCAAAAATCCCGACCACGCCCGCGAGGCGCAGAAGATCGCCTCCCAGATCCTCCAAAGCGACATCAACTTCCGCGACATCCGCGAGCGCATGGACAAGCTGCGCACGCTGGCGAAGGAGCTTGGCGCGGAGGATTGACCGGCCGCGTACAACCCAGGCCGCCAGGGGACGCCGCGCGGGCCCACTCGCCACCGCCATCGCCAGGCCCGGCCAGGGGCCAAGCCGTGACACCCGGCCCCGATCCCAAGCTCGCAAACCGAAATGCCTCCGTCTCCCGACGACCATCCCTCCACGGCCTACCGCCTGCGCGTCGCGTCGATCTTCGTGATCGTCGGGCTGGCGATCGTGGCGGTGCTGGCCATCGTCGCCGCCCTGGCGTGGGCGCGGGGCGAGTCGCCGCAGACCATGGGCGCGATCGTGTTCATCGGCCTCGCCGGCGCCGGGCTGACGGCCGCGGGCCTGCTGCTGGCGCTCGTCGCCGGACTCGTCCACTGGCTCGGTGGCGACGACGAGACGGACGACGAGGAATCACCACACAGCCGCGGCGAGGACGGGCCCCAGATCAACGCGGATGAACACAGATAGGCGGGAAGGGGGGCACACACCATCGCGCAGCGTGCTGTGTGCCCAACGTCGTCGGTCGCTCGCGCACGGCACCCTTCGGGCTGCTGCGTGGCACCCGCCCCGGCGTTTGCCTGAATCCGTATCATTGCCAGGCGAACCGCCGCTGGCCCGCCCCGGAGCCCGCTTTGCCTGCGCCGCCCGCTGTCATCGCCGTGATCCCCGCACGCCTGGCGTCGACTCGCCTGCCGAACAAGCCCCTGCTCGACGCCACGGGCCAGCCGCTGATCCAGCACGTGGTCGAGCGCGTGGGCGAGGCCGGGCGGGTGCGGCGGATCGTCGTGGCCACGGACGCGCAACGCATCGTCGAGGCGGTGCAGGCCTTCGGGGGCGAGGCGATGCTCACGCGGCCCGACCACGCCAACGGCACGTCGCGCATCGCCGAGGCGGTCGAGCGCCTGGATGATCTGCCCGACGATGCCATCGTCGTCAACGTCCAGGGCGACGAGCCGGAGATCGAGCCCGCGGCGATCGACGCGCTGGTCGAGGCGATGGCGCGTCAGCCGCAGGTGCCGATGGCGACGCTGGGCAGCGCGTTCGCCGCGGGGGAGGACCCGGCCGACCCGAGCATCGTCAAGGTGGTGACGGACCGGCGCGGGCGGGCGCTCTACTTCTCGCGGGCGGCGATCCCGTACGACCGCGACGCCGTGGGGGTGCGGCGGCTGAAGCACCCGGGGCTGTACGCCTACCGCCGGGCGTTTCTGCTGCGCTACGCGAGCTGGCCGGCGACGCCGCTGGAGCGGGCCGAGCAGCTCGAGCAGTTGCGGGCGCTGGAGCACGGGCAGGCCATCCTGGTCGTGCGCGTGGATGTCGCCAGCCACGGCATCGACACGCCCGAGCAGTACGCGGCGTTCGTCCAGCGCGTGCGTGCGCGGCGGAGCGGGGCGTGATGCGGGTTGATACGCGCGCGTGTTAATGGCTCCGTCCGAAAACCGCAGGAGTGGGGGTGCCACGGCTTGTCCCGAAGGGCAAGCCGTGGCACCGTCGGCCGTCACACGGCTTGCCGCTTCGCGGTCAAGCCGTGGCACCCACTTGTCGGACGGAGCCTGATGCCGCCTCTCCCCGTCCGGGGCAGGTCGTTTCATTTTCAGATCATTTTCAGATCATTTTCAGATCATCCACGGGAGGCGCTGCGCCCCTTCAGCCCTCGCCCCTTCAGGGCGATCCGGAAGTCCCGGATGCACCAAAAGAAAGCCGGCCGCCCGAGGGGGCGGCCGGCGATGCAATCTGCGTTCTGGGACGGGGCAGGCGTCAGTCGAAGTTCAGACGGTTCGCGTCTTCCCAGATCAGCCAGGCGCTGGTGCCGGGGCCCCCACTGACGTTACCGGTGCCGCTAACTGGATCACCCCAATCATTCTCGCTGAAGATGTGATCGTTCTCCTGAAGCGGTCCGGCCGCGATCTGGGTGTCCTGCCGCTCGGAGGTCTCGAAGCCGACGTGGTTGTCGTTCCAGAGGATGCCGCCGCGCCAGTCACCGCTGCCCTGCCGGGTGTGGATGCTGTAGATCTCGTCCATGTCCGGGTTGTCGGGATCATCGGCGAGCGCCCGATCGCTGAGCACCGGGGCCCGCGTTCTCATGGTCTCGGCCCACTCGGTGCGGCGGTGGTTGCGATAGTCGTCGTCGTCTCCGAGGATCTCGAGCATGGCGTAGGAGTAGGCCCGCTCGCTGCCGTCGTAATGGTCGATGGAGTCGTTGTCCACGCCGAAGGCGGGACGCGCCTCGGAGGGGCTGGTCATGTAGTCGCCGGCGAAGTAGTCGCCCTCGACGAGCAGGGCGTAGCGCGCGGCCGGCTGGGAACCGCCGCCCCAGTCGAAGTCTTCTGAGAGGTACCCGTTGTCAATGAGACGCTCGATGGTCGCGCTGTCCTGCGCGATGTACCGGCCGGCGCTGGTCAGGCCGGGGTAGTTCTCGTTGTTGCCCTGGGCGAACATGACCATGCCCTGGTGGATGCCGCGGAGCTGGGTATTGCTCTGCATGCGGCGTGCGGTGGCACGGGCTGCCGCCAGCGCGGGCAGCAGGATGCCGATGAGCAGGGCGATGATGCTGATCACCACCAGCAGCTCGATGAGTGTGAAACCCTTCCGTTCTCGCATTTCAAGGCTCCTAGAAAAAGAATGACAATGGCGAGCATGAGGCGGCGCGGGCCTCGGGCGCGCAGCGACCACCGACCCAGCATCGACCCCGGCCGAACCCGCGGCCGGGCATGCTTGCAGACGACAATGAACGGCTCATGGGGGTCAGTGGTTCGCCCTCGTCCGGGCCTACGCATGGCGACAGGGTGAACCGTTCACCCTGCACAAGGCGCAGTTATTGCTGCGCAGATTCCCGGCTGCAAAGGCGATGCGGCGTTGGAAAACGCAGGTATGACGGAATCAGGAGGGCAGTTTCCGCCACTTCGCCTTGGCAGCAGCCTTGAGCCTGCGCCACGCGAGGCCACACGCCGCGGCCCCCCGAATCCACATCGCGCAACCTCGCATCTTCAACTGCGCATGCTAAATCGCGGCGGCACCCCTGTCAAGCCCAAAGTTATCGCCCCTGGCGGGGGGGCGGCGGAAGCTGGCGGGGGCGAAGGGGGGGATCAGTCCGCCCGGCAGACCTCGTCGAGCACGTGCTCGGCGACGTAGATGGGCACGTCGCCGGCGACGCCCAGGGCCAGGGCGTCCGACGGCCGGGAGTCGATCTCGATCGTCTCCCCGGTCTCCTGGCGCTGGAGGTGGAGGCGGGCGTAGAAGGTGTGGTTGCGCAGGTCGTTGATGGTGACGCGGACCAGGTCGTAGCCGAGCTGGTCGATGAGGTTGGCCAGCAGGTCGTGGGTCTGCGGCCGCGGGGGGGTCTGGTGCATGAGGCGGCGTTCGATGGCGGCGGCCTCGTTGAGGCCGATGACGATGGGGAACAGCCGCTCGCCGTCGACTTCGCGGAGCTCGACGATGTGGGTGTCGTCCGTTTCGCGGATCAAGATGCGCGCCAGTTCCACCTGGACATCCATGGGCGAGTCTCCGGGGTCGGTCGGCGGGTTGCGGGCCTGCGGTGGCATTGTATCCGCGAGGCCGGGGGCCGGGGGCAGACTGCAGTCTGCAGTGAAGAGCGGTGCGCGAGCGGCGCACGCACGCCTGCGCCCGTGCTGACGGCTGGCCCGCCATTGTTCAGTCCCTGCTGCCCCCTGCCGTCTGCCGTCTGCCCCTTCCCCCCTAGCCGCGCGCCGGGCCGGCGTCGACGCGGCAGACGTCGCCGACGTAGTGGATGCGGATTTCGTTGGTCACGCCGGCGGTGCCCATCGGCTCACCCATGGCCAGGACGATCGGCTCGCCGGGCTGGGCCCAGCCGCGCTGCTGGAGCAGCTCGTCGACGCGGGCGAGGAAGGCCTCGCTGTCCGCGGGGCGGTCCATGTGCACCGGCCGCACGCCGAAGCCCAGGCTCATGCGGCGCAGGGCCGGCTCGCTGGAGCTGACGGCGATGATGGGGATGCTCAGGCGGTTCTGCGAGAGGTAGCGCGCCCCGCCGCCGAGCTCCGACCAGA
>SLDI01000760.1:0-7241 GCA_007125385.1 Phycisphaeraceae bacterium
AGCACGGCAGGCCCGGCGACGGTGGCCCGGCCGTCGAGGCGTCGCCCGGCGCCGATCCACAGCGGGCCGACGAGGCGCGAGGCGGCGAGCGGGTCGAGCCCGTCGTGGGTCCAGATGCCCGGCCCGAGCGTGCGCAGGCCGGGGATCGCGCTGTCGGGGCGCAGCCACAGGCGGGTCAGGTCGCGGGTGAAGCGCATGCGCTCGGCGCCGCGGCGCACGTCGTAGGCCTGGCCGGGCAACGTCAGGCTTCGGCCGTCGCCGAGATGGCGCAAGCGGAGCCAGCGCTGGCTTTGCTCGCCGAGGCTTTGCCAGTGACGGGCGGTGTCGAGGTCGGCGGTGACCGCCAGACGCAGCCGTCGGCGCGGCCCGCGGCCGTACTGCCGGCGGAAGGCGAGGAAGCGGCCCTGCTCATCGGTGACGATGCGCTCGCGGTAGCCGCGCGGCCGCTCGGCTTCAAGGCGCACGGGCAGCAGGTTCCGCCCGCGCCACGCCATCGCCTCGATCACCGGGGCCAGGCGAAAGATCGTCAGCGTCGCCGGCGGCACGAGCAGGTAAAGCTGGGCCCCGGGCGACAGCGGCGTGTCGCGGCCGGCCTCGACGACCTGCACGCGCCGCGAAGCCCAGAAGCGATCGTGAAGCTGCGCCGCGGTCAGGCCCCAGAGCCGGGGCAGCGACTCGTCCGTCCAGACGAGGTCAGCGGCGTCGGTGGCAGGGCGGATCATGGGGCAAGCATCCTTGCAAGCTCAGAAAGAACGGTGGACCAGCCGGCAGTCACAGCCTTTTTCAGACACGGCCCGGTGAGGTTGATGGCGTGGCGGGTCATCGCGCCTCGCCCTGATCCGGCGCCTCGTCGGCGCTGGTATTGGTGTCCGAGGCCACGGCCACGGCGGCGCCGACGGCGCCGTAGCGTGCGGCGGTGTCCGGGTCGAGCCCGGCGACGGCGGCGGCGTGCTCGGAGCGATCGACCGAGCCGGAGACGTAGCTGGCGTACGTCGAGCGGGTGATGTCGTCGTAGGAGGCGTGGTTGAAGACGATGCCGGCGACGTGGGCGCCGACGTGGGCCAAGTGCTCCAGGGCGCCGGTGATGGCGGGCTTGCGATCGCCGCGCGAGACGACGAGGATGGCGGCGTCGGCGGCGGCGGCGGTCATCGAGGCCTCGATGCTGCCCAGGCTCGGGCCGGTGTCGATGATCACGCAGTCGTAAGCGGCGCGGGCCTGTTCGAGGATGTGACGGATCGTCTCGGGCGAGAGTCGGCCGGCCTGCCGGGCCCGGGCCGTGCCCACGGGCAGCAGGTCCAGGTCGGCGACGTCGGTGGGCACGGCCACGTCGGTGACGCCCAGGCCGTGACACACGTCCAGGATGCCCAGGGCGGTGCGGCGCTGCACGAGGCGGGCCTGCTCGAGCCGCTGGGCGGTGACCTGGCCGCGCTCGATGAGCACGTCCTCGATGGCCCGGCCGTTGGCCGTGTCGCGTGCGGCGATGAACTGGTCGCGGGTGATGTGGCCCTCGCGAAGCAGCACGTGGGCGAGGCCGGGGTGCCGGGCCAGGTCGATGCGTCGGCTGAGCCCGGCGCCGACGAGGTCGCCGTCGATGAGCAGGGTGCGCTCGCCGCTGGAGGCGAACGACAGGCCCAGGGCGGTGCTCAGGCTCGTCTTGCCCGCGCCGGGCCCGGGGCTGGTGACGGTCAGGACGCGTGCGGCCCCTGGGGTGGCGGCGCGTTCGATCTGAAGCATGGTGCGGATGTGGTGAATGCTGTGGGCGGCGAGGGTGGCCTGCTCCGGGTCGCTGATGTCCTCGGGCAGGCGTGGCAGGACGCCGAGCAGCCTCGCGTTGGGCAGGTCGAGCTGGGCCTGGTCGATGTGCCGCAGGCGACGGTCCATCAGGCCCAGCAGCAGCACCGCGCCGAGCCCCGCGGCCATGCCGCCGAGGCCACCCAGCAGGGTCAACTGCGCCTTGGTGCCCGTGTTCCAGGGCAGGGCGGGCACGCGCGGGGCGTCGACGACCTCGATGCGGCTGGCCTGCGGCGCTTCCAGGGCCAGGCGCTCCAGCCGCGTTTCGGTCTCGTCGATGCGCTGGCGCACGACCTGCATCTCCGTCTCCAGGTCGCCGAGGCGCTCGATGCGGCCGGCCAGCGCGCTGGCCTCCTCCTCGAGGCGCTGGCGGACCCCGGCCAGGTCCTCGAGCCGGGCCTCGACCTGTTCGATCGAGGCATAGCGTCCCAGGCCGAGGATGTCCGGCTCCTGGCCCTCGAGCTCGACGAGGGGCAACTGCCCGGTGCGCAGGGCGTGGGCGAGCTCGTCGATCTGATCGTTGAGCGCGTCGAGGGCGGAGCGGGCCTGGGTGACGTTGCGGTGGTTGGGGCCGCGTCCCACGCGAAGCTGGTAGGCGATGAAGCGGTGGATCGCCTGCCGCTCGTCGAGCATCCGGGCCAACTCGGGGTTGCGCGCCGCGAGCTGCTCGGGGCTGGTATCGGTCAGGTCCTCGGGTCGGGCCTCGGCGCGCTCGCGCATGGATCGGACCTGAAGCCGGGCCTGGCGCATGAGCATGTCGACGCGGCTGATGTCGGCCAGTTGCATGCCGTAGCGCTGGCGGATGCCCTCACTGCCGTGGCTGCCGACGACCTGCTCGCGCTGGCGGTTGAGCCAGGCGAGCTGGCGGCGCAGGCTGTCGCGCCGGTGCTCGAGCGTGCGCTGGATGCGCTCGTCCTCGGTGCGCTGGCGCTGGCGGTAGAGCTCGAGGTAGGTGTCGACCATGGCCTGGGCGCCGGCGGCGGCGGCGCGGGGCTCGGGGTCGTGGAAGTGGATCTGGACGATCTCGGTCCGCCGGGAGTGGTCGATCAGAAGCCGGCCTCGGAACGCCGCCGCGGTGAAGCCCTCGCGGTCCAGGCCCCGCCAGGCCTCGTGCCGCATGGCGCGTTCGATGACCGGCAGGCTGAGCATGAAGTTGATCTGGGCGTCGATGTAGGCCTCGTACTGCGGGATGCGGCCGGTGACGTCCGTGTCGTAGAGCACGCTGCGCACCTCCGGGGCGATGCGCAGCTTGGCGATGGAGCGGTACTCCGGCTCGATGTAGCGCGAGCCGGCCACCGCCCCGCCGATGCCCAGCAACACCGCCAGCAGCACGGCCCAGTGGTATCGGCCGCGCAGCAGCGCCATGGCGTGGCGCAGGGGGTTGGCGTGGGGCACCGCCTCGGGCGATTCGTGCGCCAGCGGATCGTGATGCTGGTCGTGGCGGTCGCGGCGGTCGTTGGGCATGGGTCAAGCTCCATCAACAGTGGGCGACGCGTCGACCGCGGGGCTGAGCACGCGATCGACCAGGGCCTGTCCCGGGCCGACGACCGCGCCGCGCCCGACAATCGAGCGTACGACGATGGCGCCCGGGTCGACCCGCGCGCCGCTGAGCACGACGCTGTCGTGGAGCATGGCGCCGGCAGCGACGCTGGCCCCGGGCTCGACGATGCCGAAGGCCGGCGCCCACGGCGACACGCGCCGGCCCTGGCGCAGCAGGCGCTGGCGGTGGTACAGGCGCAGGGCCCGGATGTAGCCGCCGGCCGTGCGCACCGGCGGGGTCAGCGCCCGGCGGCGGCGCACCACCACCACGCGATGGTGCGCGGCGATGCGCGGCAGGGCCTGCTCCTTGAAGTCCACGTACCCCAGCGCCGGAACGCGGCGCAGCGCGCCGCAGCGGATCAGGTACACGTCCATCGGCGTGCCGTCGTCCTGCGCCAGCACGCGCACCGGCGCGTCATGCTCCAGCAGCAGGCCCAGCAGGGGCTCGATCGGCTCAAAGACGATGCGCGACGCGGCGGCGACGAGCAGGTGCTCGTGATCGTCGTGCTCCTCGGCGATGTCGCGCAGCAGCCCGCCCGTGCCACGCAAGGGGCGCGGGTCGCGCCGCAGCTCGACGGCCGGCTCGGGGCCCAGGCCCGCCAGCGCCGGGGCCATCACCGCCTCGTTGATCATCACGCGCACGCTCAGGCGCGGCTCGGCGGCGGCCAAAGCGGCAAGCTGCTCCTGCCAATGCCTGAGGATCGATCGCTGCGGCTCCAGCGGCAGCTCGGGGATGGCCCGGCCGGTGACCAGGCTCAGCCGCCGTGGCCGCAGCGCCCCGGCGAGCAGGACCACCGACGCGAGGCGCTGGTTGAGCTCGAGGCTGATCGGCCTGGGCATGTCCAGGGTCATGCGGACTCTCCGGCGGGCGCCGTCGCTGATCGAAGCCATGCTGCAAAGCGCGCACCAGCGGGCGCGGAACCGGCCGCGGACGTCCGCGGCTCGCCGAGCGGCCAGCGGCAACCGTGTCGTCAGTTGGCGTCCGTGCCAGGGATCGGCTGGGGGGTTGGCCCGGCCTGGGCGTCGCGGCGGGCCACGAGCTGGCGCAAGGCGTTGAAGTAGTGCTCGACCTCGGGTCGCACGCGGCCGACCAGCGCCTGCTCGACCCGCCGGGCCTGCTCATGAAGCCAGCCGGCGTGGCGCTGCGAGAGCTGGGCCAGGTCCATGGCGTGGCCGAACAGCTCCACGACGCTGCCGCGGGCGCGCTGGAGCGACCGGGCATGGGCCTCGAGCACCTCGGGCTCACCGGCGAGGTAGTGGAAGTAGGGCAGCAGCGGCAGGTTGTTGCGCGTCGGGGGGACGTAGCGGCGGCGCTTGCGCAGCTCCACGAACTGGCACACGAGCTGGCTGGGGTGGATCATCTGCTCCGCGGGGATGGGCATCACGGACGTGCGACCGCTCAGACGCTGCGGGTAGAGGAACGTGTCGTACTCGATGCGCCGGCCGTTGAGCCTGGCCACGCGGTTGAACAGCTCGACGGGGTGGACGTGGGCGCGGAGCCAGTCGGCGTTGAAGATCATCTCGAAGGTGGCGACGAGGCCGTCGTCGTCACCCACGCCGTTGCCGCGGTAGTAGCGCGGGCCGAGGAAGTGGTCACCGCGCCGGCGGATCTCGTGATAGCGCTCTTCGATGACGTCGGGGCGCAGCAGCAGGGCGTCGAGGTCGTGCAGCAGGGCGTAGCGGGTGCGCACCGCGCCGACGCCCAGGGCCCAGCTCATCCAGCAGTAGGTCCATGCCCAGCCGATGCGATCCATGATGCGCGCTTGCATCGGGCTGTAGTGGATGAAGCGGGGATTGAGCTCGGCGAAGCGTGTGGCCAGGTCGCGCTCCAAGGCGGCGTCGCGGCGGCGTTGCGTGACATCGAAGACGATGACCAGCTCGCGCAGGTGGCGGCGCTGCTGCTGCATGAGCAGGGCGAGGTTGGGGTAGAGCACGCGCGTCATGGACGCCGGGCAGCCGATGATCAGCGTGTAGCCGGCCGCGGGGTTGGCGATGGGCCGCCAGTCGTAGAGGCGTGTCAGGACGGCGCGCAGGGCGCGGTTGCGCATCCAGGCCTGGAGGAAGCGGCGATGGGAATGGAACTTTTCGCGGTCGCTGTTCATGCTCGGGCCTGCATGGCGCCGGCCACGCCCAGTTGGCGCAGGCGTGCGGCCAGGGTCGCCTCGTCGGGCTCGGACGCCAGCCAGTCGGTGCGGCGTCGGACCAGGTCATCGAGGCAGAGGACGGCCTCATGCGCGATGAGCTCTTGCAGCGCCCGTGCCAGCGGCACGTCGGGGCCGGCGAAGAGCTGGCGCGTGTGGATGAGGTCGACGGGCGGACGGCGTTGCGGGCGATCGGTGTGTGGCCGGTAGCGTGGCAGGCCGCCGCGGCCACGCCACGCCTTTTGCAAGGCCTGCTCGGCGACGCGGCGGGCGGTTGTAAACTTGACACCGCGCACGCTCAGCAGCCCCGCCGGCCCGCCGTGCCGGGCGTGGTCGAGCACCCGCGGTTTGGTCGCGGCCTGGCTCGTGCCGGCGCGGCGCGCCGGGATCAACCCGGCGCAGACGCGCGCCACGTGGTCGGGGCGCAGCGCCAGGCTGGGCACGGCCGCGTTCAGCTCGCCAAGCATCGCCTCGATGTGCGCCGGCGTCGGGGCACCGCTGGCCATCGGCGCTTCGACCGGCGCGTGATACGTGCCCGCCAGCAGCCGCCCGCGCAACGGCATGAGGAAATAGACCGGCGCATGGGGCTGTGGCGGCTGCACCGCCAGGGCGTGGGCGGCCGGCGGGGGGACATCCAGCAGCAGGTTGAACGCCAGCGCCGGGGCGAACAGCCCGCGTCGCGGCCGATCCAACCGCGCCGCGAGCTCCGCTAAGGCCGGCCCGGCGCAGTTGAGCACCACCGGGGCGCGGAAGCGGTAAGCCGTCTCGTCCGTCTGGTCGACAGCCTGGAGCCCCGTGACGCGACCGTCGCGGCAGTGCAGGGCCGTGACGTGCATCTGGTTGAGCGCCGTGGCCCCGCAGGCGCACGCCCAGTGCAGCAGCTCGATGAGCACGCGCGCGGGCGAGGTCAACGCCAGCTCGTGCCACACGGCCGCGCCCGCCAGGCCGTCGCGCCGCACGTCGGGGAACAGGCGCTGCGTCCGGCAGGCATCGACGACGCGGCTGGGCGTCAGCAGTCGGCCGCCGCGCCGCATCGCGAGCAGGTCATGCGCCTTCAGCGCGACCCGCATCACGCCGCTGCGCTTGAGCCCGCGCTGGTGAAGCGGCATGACGCAGGTGACCGGCTCGACGAGTTCGGGCAGGTGGCGCGCGAAGAAGCGCTGCTCGTCGACCGAGGCGCGGTGGCGCGGCAGGTCGAGGCTCTGGAGATAGCGCAGGCCGCCGTGGACGATGCGCAGCGTGTTGGCGCTGGTGGCGTGGCCGAAGTCGCGCGACTCGATCAGCAGCGGATAGAGGCCCCGGCGGGCGGCTTCGAGCGTGGCGCAGATGCCGTGGACCCCGCCGCCGACGATGATGACGTCGTAGCGCTGCTCGGCGGCGTGATGGGGGTTGCGGCTGATCATGGGTTGGCCGCCTTCGCTGGTCGTGCCATGCGCAGGCGCAGTTGGCAGCGCGTTGTCGCCAGCAGGGTCTTGCGTTGGCCGAAGGTGCGCGGCTGTGGTGTCAGGCGTTGCAAGCGTCGTGCCAGGTCCCGTCCCGGCGCGTCGGGTTGCAGTTGGCCGGGCAGGATGAAGCCGTAGCTGCCGACGCTGTGGACTTCCTCGGGCAGGGGCAGCGGATCGCTGCCGGGGACGATGGCGATGCCGCGGCGACGGGCGTGGCGGAACAGCGTCGGCGGCGGCAGGCCGCGCGGGCGCGCGGCGTTGTCGCCCAGCAGAAGCCGGCCATCGCTCGCGCCGTCGATGGCGCGGGCGACGCGTCGGCCGCGCG
>SLDI01000501.1:0-7211 GCA_007125385.1 Phycisphaeraceae bacterium
CACCCCTTCCCCCCGCGCCCAGGCATCAAGCCCCGGCACCACCCGCAGCGCCTCGTCCGTTTCGCACCACTCATACACCGACCGGGTGTACGCATACGCCTCCGGCTCCTCACCCACAAACGTCACCGGCCGCGGCCACACCAGCGCCAGGTTGTGCGGCAGATCGCCCACCTTCAGCACCGCCAGCATCTCCGGCCCACCGTCCCAATGACTGGCCACCGGCTTCTCCAGCACCACCTCCGTCACCCGCTCATCCAGCAGCGCCGCGTAGACCGCCAGCACCGCATCCTCGCCCCGGCCGTACAACGCCACCTCCTCCACGCCCAGCACCTGGCGCAGCACGCGCAGCCCCACGAGCAGGTCATGCACCTGCCGCTCGCACAGCGTCTGGCCCAGCAGCGGATACGTCCGCCGCAGCGACCAGTGCAACCCGGGCCCGATCGACGTGTTGCCCCGGCCGCGCACCTCCACCGCCGCCAGCGCCGTGCCCGATGCCGGCGAGATCCCCCTGCCCAGCGCCGGCGACACCCCGCCCTGCCGCGCCTCCGCCGGCAGCGCCGCCACCAGCACGCGCTCAATCTCACCCACCCCCGCGGCCGCGCCCTGACGCGACACGTCGTCCCCCGGCGCGTCCACCACCGCCACCGCCGGCGTCGCCACGTGCATGCTCACGCCCAGGCCCGGTTCAACCTCGAAGTCGTACCGCCGATGCCGCCAACCGCTCTGCATCCCCCGACCGTGCGCCGAGGCCTGCGGCGGGCGGCCGTCCACCGCCGCCAGCGTCGGCCGCAGCGTCGTCGCCTTCAATCGCGCCAGCGCCTCGGCCTGATGCGCCCGCCACTGTGCCTGCTCCGTCACCGCCGGCGGCTCCGGCAGCGAGATGAAGAACCGGTCCACGTCCTTCATCCGGTCCTCCGCCGGCACCTTCATGCCGTCGAACACCGCCAGGTCCGCGTCCGCTTCGTTCGCGTCATCCACGTCCTGCGTCGCCGGCCTGTCCAGCCCGCGCAGATGCCTGTCGAACCAGGAGAACACCCCCAGCCGCGTCCGCGGCGTGTACCCGTGCACCGCCCCGTCCTCCACCAGCTCGATCCGCTCGGCCGCGCCGAGCAGCCGATACACCCGGCTGGCCCGCTCGTAGACGTCGTGAAACGCGTAGCCATGCCACAGCGAGTCCTCGCGCTGCGCCGCGATCAGCAGCGGCCGCGGCGCGATCGTCGCCGCGATGTCCGCCGCGTCCCAGCCGTACAGGTTCGTCCAGAACGTGCAGTCGCAATGGTTGTCGACCGTGCGATCGCGCACGTGCTGCTCCACCGTCCCCGTCTGGCACGACGGCGCCGCCACCTTCACGCGCTCATCGGCCGCGGCCGTGTCCCACGAGATCGACCCTCCGCCGGAGTTGCCCGTGATCCCGAAGCGCGACGCGTCGATCTCGTCGCGCGTTTCCAGGTAGTCCATCGCCCGCATCGCCGCCCACACCTCCACGCCCGCCGGCGTGTAGCCCTGGCTGTACCAGTGCCAGCGGTCGTGGAAATAGATCCCGTGGTGCAGGCCCTCGCACTCGCCCGCCCAGATCGTGTCCAGGATCATGCACGCGTAGCCGTGCCGCGCGAACCACCGCGCGTGCTGCTGGTAGGCGAACTTCGCCCGCGGCGAATGCCCGCACACGTAGATCACCGCCGGCAGCTTCCCCTCGCGCTGGCGCGGCAGGTACAGGTTCGCCGGGATGCGGCAATCCGGCAGCGCCTGGTAGTGCAGCTTCTCCACGACGTAGTCGTTGCGCTCCAGCACGCCGGTGACCGTCGCGTGCAGCTCCGTGCGCTGCGGCAGCGGGTCCAGGCCCAGCATCTCGCGCCACCGCCGACGCCGCTCGGGCAGCTCGGCCCGCCACGTCGCCGCATCGGGCAGCTCGAAGAGCACCTGACTCGAAAATTCCGCCGCACGCCTGACCAGGGCCTGGTAAATCATGGCTCCCATGATAACGCCGACCGGCCGCCCCGCCCCCCAAGTTCCCGCATTCTGAATTCTGCATTCTGCATTCTGAATTCTGCATTAAAATGCCCCCCATGCCCGAGCCCCCCATCCGCATCTGCCTCATCGTCGACGACGTGCCCGTCAACGCCATCTACATGAGCCGCGCCACCCACGCGGTCTTCGGCTACGAGCCGGCCGAACCGGCCTACGTCTTCGGCTGGCGCGAGCTTGAGCGCAACCCTCGCTTCCGCCTCGACGAGCTCGAACGCTTCGCCGACATCGCCGAACGCTTCAACATCCGTGGCAAGTTCACCTACCTGCCCTACCCCGCCGGCTGGGGCCGCATCGACCAGCACGTCCGCGGCTACAGCGACGACGAGCTGGCCCGCTTCAACGCCATCGTCCGCGATCGCCTCCAGGGCCGCTTCGACATCACGCCCGAGATCCTCACCCACACCATGGCCATCCTCCCCGACAGCGGCGCCCTGCTGCCCCACGCCGAGACGCACTGGGTCAGCGCGCTCTGCCGCGACCGCCGCACCGACGAGCTCGCCGACTACCTCCGCACCGCCTACCAGATCCTGCACAACGTCGGCATCGCGCCCCACGGCCTGACGCTCGGGGGCATGCCCGACCCCTCCAACATTGCCGCCGGCAAGAGCCTGACCAACGGCCACCACCGCGCCACCCTCGCCCGCGTCCTGCTCGACGTCGAACGGCACTTCAACCCCGGCGTCACCGACAGCTTCATCTTCACCGGCTCCCCGCCCATCAGCCACGCATCGAAGACCCGCCGCGCGCCGGAAGCGATTTACTCAGCCCCGTTAACGCCGGCCCTGAGCGAGTCGGCGAGCGAAGGGCCGGATCGCCCCCCCAACACCAACGACGCACCGCCCAGCCGCGTCTTCGACATCCACTCCATCATCGACCCGCTCTGGTTCTACGCCCACGGCCGCGGCAGCGAAGCCATGGCCGTCGACCGCCTCATCACCCACGACCTCGAAGCCGGCTCATTCATCGACGATGTCGAGCACGGCCGATCCATCGTCTTCACCGTCCACGGCCAGACGCTCAACTGCCTGAACACCGGGCTGGGCTTCAAGGTCCTCGAAGAGACCTGCCGACGCATGCATGAGCGCTTCGGCGACCGCCTCCAATGGTGCACCCCCAGCGAACTCTGCGCCGCCGCCGGCGTGGACGAGCGCGACACCGATTAGCCACGAAGACGCGAAGGGCACGCATCACATCCCCATACCCTCCGCACCTCCTGCTTCTGCATTCTGAATTCTGAATTCTGCATTACACTCCCCCCATGACCAGCCGCCCGCACCTCTACGCCGACAACATCGTCGCCACCAGTCAGCCGCTCGCCGCCCAGGCCGGCGTGCACATCCTCCGCGAGGGCGGCAACGCCGTCGACGCCGCGCTGGCCACCGCCATCGCCCTGACCGTCCTCGAACCGGTGAGCAACGGCCTGGGCTCCGACGCCTTCGCCATCATCCACGACGGCCGGCGGCTCCACGGCCTCAACGGCTCGGGACGATCGCCCGCCGCCTGGACGCCCGACCACTTCGCCGGCCACACGATCATGCCCAGCCGCGGCTGGGACGCCGTCACCGTCCCGGGAGCCGTGCACCTCTGGGATACGCTCCACGAAGCGATGGGCCGGCTCGACTTCGCCGGCCTCTTCGAGCCCGCCATCGACTACGCCCGTCGCGGCTACCCCCTCTCGCCCATCATCGCACGCCAGTGGGCCCAGGCCGCCGAGGCCTACCGCGACTTCCCCACCTGGCGCGACACCTTCCTCGTCAACGGCCACGCCCCCGCCGCCGGCCAGCGCTTCGCCTGCGCCGCCATGGCCGCGACGCTCGAAGCGATCCGCGACAGCCGCGGCCAGGCCTTCTACCACGGCGACATCGCCCGCCGCATCGCCGACGACGCCCGCGCCCACGACGGCCTGATGACCGAGAACGACCTCGCCAGCCACACCACCGACTGGGTCGAGCCGATCGCCATCGATCACTACGACGTGCGCGTCCACGAGATCCCGCCCAACGGCCAGGGTGCGGCCGCGCTCATCGCCCTGGGCATCCTCCAGGCCCTGGACATCCGCGCCCACGACCTCGACAGCGCCGACGCCGTCCACCTCCAGGTCGAGGCCATGAAGCTCGCCTTCGCCGACGCCTTCGCCCACGTCGCGGACATCGACCATATGCAGGTGGCCCTCGACTGGCTGCTGGATCGCCAGCGACTGGCCCACCGCGCCCGCACCATCCGCCTCGACACCGCCCAGCACCCGCCCGCCGACCTCGCCGTCGACCACGGCACCGTCTACCTCGCCGCCGCCGACGCCGACGGCCTCATGGTCTCGTTCATCCAGTCCAACTACGAAGGCTTCGGCTCAGGCGTCGTCATCCCCGACACCGGCATCGCCATGCAGAACCGCGCCGCCGGCTTCACCCTCGAACCGGGACACCCCAACCAGGTCGCCGGCTCCAAACGCCCCTTCCACACCATCATCCCCGGCTTCGCCACACGCGCCGATCAGCCCCTCATGGCCTTCGGCGTCATGGGCGGGCACATGCAGGCCCAGGGACACGTCCAGATGATCCTCCGGTGCTCGGGCGCCGGCCAGCACCCCCAGGCCGCCTCCGACGCCCCACGCTGGCACGTCACACCCGACTTCAAGCTCGCCCTCGAAGACGGCTTCGACCCCGCCGTCGTCGCCAGCCTCGAGCAGCGCGGCCACGACATCACCACCGCGGGCGCCTACTTCGGCGGCGCCCAGCTCATCCAGAAACTGCCCCACACCTACACCGCCGGCTCCGACCACCGCAAGGACGGCCAGGCCGCGGGATTCTGAATCGCACGCGCTTAAAGCACCTCCAGCGCATCGCGCTCCGGCAGCGCCGCGAACGCCTGGCTGGGCAACTGCTGATACCAGTACGCCACCGACGCGATGTCATCCTGCAACGGCAGATACCGCCCCCCGCTGCGCCAGCCCAGCGCCTGCACCGTCACCGCGATCTCCCGCTCGAACCGGATCGGATCCGGAATGTGCCAGCGGTAGAGCCCGAATCGCTGCTGGCTGCGGTAGAGCCCGTCGGGCTTGATGACCTGCGGCATGCCCGCGTAGAGCGTGTTGAACGGCTGGTACTGTCGCGTGGCCCGGTTCTCGAAGTTGTAGCTGCCGCAGAAGTAGTCCTCGGTGCCCGTGGTGCAGATCGTGGGAAAGGCCCCGCCGCCGCGCTCGGCGACGTCCTCACCCTCGGGCCAGTCCCCGTCGAGGTAGAACTTGACCTCCCCCTCACCCCACCAGCCGTTGTTGTTGACCCCCCACGCGAGGTAGGTGCCCACGTAGTGCCCGCGCCCGCGCACGCCGTCGAGGATGGTGTAAACGTCCTTGTACGCCAGCGGGTTGACCCGCCGGAACTGGACGTGAAAGTAGGCGGCGTCGGCCGGCACGTCGTTCAGCGCGTAGTTGACCTGGTAGAACAGCGTCATCGTCTCGACGCCGATGTTCTCGAGCGTGATCCGGCAGCGCTGGTGAAAGGGCATGGGCCAGTAGCTGTTGAACGCGCTGCCCGGGTTGACGCAGATCGCCGCCGAGTTCACCGGGTGATACTCATCGCGGTGGCCCCAGCCCGAGGCGAAGAAGTCGCCCACGGGGCACTGAACGCTCGGATGCTCCTGGTCGTTGTAGTACACGCGCAGAATGGAGAAGCGCCACGGGCCCGTGGGCGTCATCCAGATGTGCTGGATCGCCCCCGGGCCTTCAATGTCGGCCACCGTGAACGTCTGCCCCGCCTCGATCCGCACCGCCGGCGCCACCTTCCACCCGCGTCCCAGCTTCCGCGCCGGGCCCTGGTGCGGGTCCGGCCGGGCCATCCCCCCCTTGCCCTTCTCGCCTGTCGGGTTCTCCGCCGAGATCGAGCGCGTCCGCGCCCGGCTCAACCGGTGAATGCTCGACAAATCCACATGCAGACCATCGAACTCAGACATGAGCAACCTCCACGGCCCCACCCGCGCATCACACCATCAACGCCCGACCTGAGCGACCACCGGGAGCGAAGGCCGGGATTGCCTCAAGCAGGTCCAAGCCTGCCTGCACAGCACCGGCCCACCGCCCGCCTTACCCTTCGCCGCCCTGCACCTGATCATCCGCCCGCCCCCGGCCGTTCGCGATCCGATTCACCGCCCGGTTCGCCAGCAGCCCGATCACGATCACCACCACGATCGAGCTGACCACCCCCGCCACCAGCATCCAGCTCGGCTGACTCGTGTCGAACGTGCCCACGCTGTGCGCCAGGAACACCGCGGCCCCCGTCCGCGGCGCCATGCCCACCGCCGTGCCCAGCGCGTAGGGCCCCCACGCCACCCGCGCCGAGGCCATCACCACGTTCACCGCCGCGAACGGCGAGTTCGGCGGCAGGCGGATCAGCGTCACGATCCCCAGCGTCCGCCAGAACCCAGAGCCCACCAGCTCCTTGTGGATCGCGTTCCACTTCGGCTTCTCGTGCACCAGCGTCATCAGCCGCTGCCCCGCGATGCGCCCCGCCAGCGCGTACGCCAGCAGCGCCCCGCCCAGGAACCCCGCCAGCGCCGCCGGGAAACCCACCGCGAATCCGAACGCATAGCCGCCCAGCAGCGCCTGCGCGTACGTCGGCAGCAGCGCCAGGCCCGCCAGCAGAATGAACCCGCTGACGTACATCGTCACGCCCAGCCCGCCCAGCTCCGCCAGGAACGGCCCCACCCACACCATCGTCCCCAGCAGCAGGAATCCGCCCAGCGGCGGCAGCGTCAGCGCGATCACCCCCAGCACGCCCACCGGCCCCAGCCGACGCAGGTTCGTCCGCCACGCGGGCGCGGCGGCGTCGCCTTGGTCGGTGCTCGCAACGGGTGTGTCAACGCTGTCAGGCATGGTGAGCACGCGGTCGCACGAACGGAAATCACCATGATAGACGCCCGACCTGAGCGAGGCGAAGGTCGGGATTGCGCCCAATCACCACAGGCGCACGGCCAGGCTGCGGGTGAAACATCCCGATCAGGTCGGCTGTCAACCCGTCGAGGCGCCTTCCGCCTTGGGCGTCGCCACCCGCGCCAGCGGCGAACGCCCCCGCCGCGTCGCCGGCATCACCTCCCGCCCGTGGTAGAAGACCGCGATCCGATCCCCCGCGATCGTCAGCTCCTGCCGCTGCATCAGCTCGCGCAGCCGCGGCACCAGTTGCTGCTCGATC